>JAUYAO010000050.1 GCA_030692565.1 Nitrospira sp. | reverse complement strand
CCCCCCAAACCGATCACAATTCCACTCATTGGCACACGTATCGGCCACACCCTTCGGCGGCGGACCGAATCGCTGCTGGTCCTGCCGTGAATCTACGTCTTGTCACGCATGGTCAGCCATTACTCGGACAGGCTCCTAGCTCGCCTTGCGCGACAGTCTGGGACGTGACTAGCTCAAGCGAACGGCAAGCCTGCCCTCGGTCTTCCCATCACCTTCGCTTTCTCGTTTTAGTTTTATCACTCAGCTTCTGAATCTCCTGCGTGAGACGCGAATCGTCCACGCCCTCTAATTCAGGAAACTTTTCAAGGGCATATGCCCGCATACCGCGTTGCGTAGAGATGCGACAAAACACTGAGTCGTCCAAAAGGCTCCGGGTCTTGGCAAGCACGCTCTCCTCCTTCTTTAACCGCTGCGCCTCCATCTTTTTGCGAATCGCCTCCCGGTCTTCATCAACCTTCTCGATAGCCTTTTGCTGTTGTTCCTCAAACGAATTCCACCAAGCCTCAGATAAAGAAAAGCTAAGTGCAGCCAACTGACTCTTTGCGATCAATAGAAACTGACACTCCTCTCCTAGATGCTTCCTGAAGTCTGCCAATGAGGGCCATGCAACCGTCAAATCAAAGCTCTCTGCACCTCCCGCAGACTCATCCGAACTCAATACTTCCTCATCTAAGTGTTCACCACCATCGTTATAGTCGCAATCGACATCATAATTAAAATCTTCTTCGCCGAGCTTCGAGACGAAGAAAAACATCACCGTCGCTCCCAACGCCTTTGCCGCCTCAAAAAACTCCTCCAACGAGCCGGAAAACACCAAATCCGTCGATTCATCACGGCTGGCGCCTCGCTCAACAGGGATGGGATAGAAACCTGCCGACTTGATGCGTTGCGTGAGCTCCGATGTAAGCATGGTAGACCTACCTAATACGTGTATTGACGGACAAATAGGGAGGGACCAAACAGGGACCAAACAGGGACATTCTACTTTTCCCCGATCATCACGTCGATCTCTGCCTTCAGCTAGAACAAGCACCGGCTCGTGGAACCTTTTCGATCTTCTGATGCGCACAGGGATTCGCTGGCGAAGATTTGATTGTTGAAGACACTGCGAGCTTCGCCGCAGGGGCGTTCAATCCTGGATACTTCGCCTGAACGAAGCCGGCGACTTGCCAAAGCACCAACGCATTTACCACCGTCGCCACGATCAGCGCGCCGGCGATTCCCACGCCAACTCGCCGAAGCAGCCACTCGGCTATTCCACCGGTCAGCCCGCCTATTGCGATGCCGGCCAAAAGACCGGCCACTGCAAACACAACATAAAACCCCATCGCGAGCAGCATCGCAAAACTATCGGCATTGGGAGCCACACCGAGGTACCCCCCGAATCCTATCCACGCGCCCCATAGCCCCCCGAGCACCGGCCAGGAGATGCGGACGGCCCGCCAGAATGCATTTCCGTCCTTCATCACTTGCCTGCTCCCGGCCGAACACTCTCCAGTGTTTGGCGTGCCCCAAGAAGATGCCGTGCGGTTGCATCTATCTTTTGTAAGTGGCACCCGCCGGACGGTTCATTCCACGTCAATTTCAACGATTGATTGAATCCGCTGCTGAGGACAAATTGTTTCAATGGCATGACACGCAGTTGGGCGGAAGCCACGAGCGGGATGATTTGTTCGACTTGCAGGGACTGTTGCTGATTGCGCCATTGCATGCGCGCGCCCAGCCAGTCGCCCGTCCCGCCATCGATGAGCACCCACCCCCAGCCGTCAGCACTCAGGTTCAGATAGCAATAGGCGCCATGATGACCCGCCCCCGCCCATTCGCCCGAAAAGAAGCCAGGCGAGTTATCTGGCAGAGGCGTCAGCGCTTTCGCAGTTCCCAACCACACAAACACCAGTGCGAGTCCCATGAAATAGCGCATGTGCTGGCCTTGCCCCTGGATAAGAATACTTGTTCACACATCGTGAAGCCGCGCTCCATCAATGCCTACGTTGAAATCACTGGATCCCGAAGCCTGTTTCCCCCGCATCACTCTGCCAGCGGCACCCTCACAGTGAGTGCCAAGAGCGAGCTGGCCACTGCTGTTGATACGACCGCGGGCGGCGTCTACGGGGCGCGTTCAGCCCGTGCCTTCGACGCCGCAACGTCCGGCAGCGGCTGCCCCACGAGTCCCCGCACATAGTCCTTGTCCACTGCGTCGAACAACGCCTGCCGGGCCGGACCTTCCGGCCCCTCGACGAGCACCATCACGTTGTGCACGCGCAAGCCCTCGCTGCGCCGCGCACTCGCGACGCCGAACGTCGCCGTGGTCGGGCCGGCCTCCGGAAAGCGCTCCACATTCATCGCGAGACGCACCGTGATCTCCTGGGGAAACGTCTCAAGCCGCTTGGCCTGGGCGCGCAGGAGATCGGCCTGCGGTTTCACGCTGGCCCTGTGATCGGCGACGAACTTATTGGCGGCCTCCTCGAGCTTTCGGCCTTCGGCATTGGCGCGATCTGCTTGCGCCTGTTGCTCCGACGTGAAGGGAGGATCTTTTCGCGCCCGCCGTGGCGCGGCGTCGTACGCTGTGCGCATTTGCGCGAGCAACTGCTTGTGCTGCCCCTCTTTCTCCGGCGGGAGCTTTTCCAATTCCTCAATTTGCTTTTCAAGACTCTTGCGCTCGACGTACATGCGATCGGCCTCGGCCTTGGGGAACTTGTACAGATAGCCGCCGCTCGCATTGGACGAAAACGCCCCTTCCCCTGTACCACGGCAGAAGGACAGGCGCGGCTGGCGTGAAAAGTCGTACGGAGCCCCGCGCCGCTCGCTATTGGCAACCGGGGCGGGCAATGCCGCTGCCAGCGCCGCTTCCGCTCGGGCCGCGAATCCGAGCTCGGCCGGTGTCGCATCACGTACTCCGTCCACACAGTCGGCCAACCCGACACCGGGTACTCCCCACAACGCCACGGCGGCTACCACAGCAACAGCAACACGAGTCCTCGTCCTGATCATCATGGTCCTCCAATTCTGGCCGTACATGAAACAGATTTACGGGTCATCCCCCTTTGTTCTTCCTTACCATCTTGCGACTCACGCGACAGCCGACATCTTACTCACAGTTCATCTCCCGGCTCAGGAAATGGCTGGTGCAAAATCGCCCTGAGCTGATTGCGCCTGAAGCGCCTGCAATTGAGCGCGCGCCACGTTGACGTCGAGACCCAGCCAGGTGCAGGCGATGTCGGGAGAGTTGAAGACGATCACCTTCACGCCATACCCTTCCACCGCTTTCAAAAACACCAGGGCTCGTTCGTACGTTTCCGTATTCACCAGGAGCGCCATCCGGCCCACCTTGAGCTTCCCAATCACTTGGCCATAGAGATCGACGACCTCTTTGATCTCCTCCATCGTCGTGCCGAAGTGCGCCCGTTCGGCGTCAACCAGCACCGATGCACCGGCCTTCACCGACGGATCGCTTAAATGCAGCCGTTCATGCGCAAGAAGTTCGTCGTGAGTGACCTGCCCTGTCCACAGCTCCACCACCACGCTCCCATCATTCAACACGGCATAGTTATTGGGCATGCGTCTTCCCCCTTTTCAGCCGACCGGCACATCAACCCACCGTTATTTCATGGAACCCTAACGACACGCTTCCGCCCTGTCAATTGCCTCCTTCTGACGGGCAGGCATTGCCAAGCCTGCCCCCACTGCCGAATCGAGGATTGCCCCCTCCTCATCCCATATCCTTGCAGCTTTGAGGCAATCGTGATACTCAGGAATCATGGCACAACAGGTACCTCAAGCCCTTTCCGGCATTGAGCGACAAATCGCTCATGTCATGGCTCGCCACACCGCTGTGGCCATTGCGATCCTTTTCGGGTCCACAGCCACAGGGCATGCGCGGCCGGACAGCGACCTCGACGTGGCCATTGCCACCGTCACGCCGCTCACGGCCGAGGCTCGTATCGCGCTCATTGAAGACCTTGCGCTGACTTTCGGGCGGCCTGTGGACCTCATCGACATCGACCAGGTACATAGCCCGCTGTTGCACCGGATCTTCACGCAGGGACGCATGATTCTCTGCAACGATCGGACGCGCTACGCTGAACTCCTCCTGCGCATGATCTATGAAGAGGCCGATGTGATGCCTTACTACCGTCGGATATTGTCCGATAGAAGGCGCGCATGGATCGGGACATAGTCCAAGCCAAGCTCGAATCACTCCGGCGTTGCGTCGAGCGAATTGCCGCCAAGACACCGCCCTCTGCCGACCCGCTTGCCCACGACCCCGATCTCCAAGACATCATCGCGCTCAATCTTCAGCGTGCCGTCCAACTCTGCGTCGACCTTGCCGCGCATGTCATCGTCGACACCTCCTCCAAAGCGCCCTCGACCATGGCCGACAATTTCGCCATTCTGCAGGAGGTGAACGTCATTCCCCCCGCCTTGGCAGACCGGATGATGAAAGCCGTGGGATTTAGAAACATCGCCGTGCATAGCTATCAGACCATCGATTGGAACATCGTCTATCAGATCTGTACCCGCCACCTCGACGATTTCCGGCAATTTGCCAAGGCCATTGCCCAGCAACTCGCTAAACGCTGAGCCTTAAACTCCCCCCTCTTTCCCCTGAAAGGATTCCATTCCTCGCGCCATATCGTGGGTAGAAGGCAACGCCACTCTACTCACGAGGTGCCTGATGAACCTGCATCGACTCAAGACGGGACTTTCAGCACTCGATCCCCGCCTGTACCAGATCGCCAGTCTGAGCACGCTGCTGCTGTATGGCATCGGCGGGCTGCACTTCACGGTGTCGCCCGGGCAAATCGCCGTCACGATCGGCGCGGCGTTACTGACTCAATATGCCGGCACGCGCATTTACGATCTGCCTGCCTTTGACCCCAAGAGCCCGTTGATCTCGGCCCTCTCGCTCTGCCTCCTGCTCCGCACAGACGACCTCGCCATGGCCGCGTTGGCCGCCATCATCGCGATCGGCAGTAAGTTCGTCATCCGCTGGAAGGACAAGCACGTCTTCAATCCGACGAATCTGGCGCTGGTCGTTATGATTGCCGGCGGGCTCGGCTGGATGTCGCCGGGGCAGTGGGGGCAGGTCGCCTGGTTCGGTTTTCTCATCGCCTGCCTCGGCAGCCTCGTGGTCACCCGGGCGGCGCGGGCCGATGTGACCCTCGCCTTTCTTGCCTTCTATGTCGGTCTGTTGTTCGCACGAGCCATCTGGCTGGGCGATCCGCTCACGATCCCGCTGCATCAGATTGAAAGCGGCGCACTGCTCATCTTTGCCTTCTTCATGATCTCCGATCCCAAAACGACCCCTGATTCCAGAAGCGGCCGGATCTTCTACGCCCTGCTCGTCACGCTGGCTGCTCTCTATGTGCAATTCGGCTTATTCAAATCCAACGGCCCGCTCTGGGGCTTGATCGCCTGTGCGCCGCTGGTCCCGGCCATCGACTATTTGTTTCAAGGTGTTCGATACAAGTGGTCAGCCCCATCGAATGGTTCGTCGCCTGTTTCTCCCCTGTGCCCAGCAGCCTGTCGCCTGTCCCTTTCACAACCAAGGAGGTTCTCATGAGACGCTTCATCATTCCCATGCTCACATTATTCCTTGGCCTGTGTACCTGGAGCAGCGAAGCTTCCGCCTTCTGCGGCTTCTATGTCGGCAAGGCCGATACGAAGCTGTTCAACAAAGCGTCGGAAGTCGCCATCGCGCGCCACGACAACAAGACCGTCATCACGATGGCCAACGATTTCAAAGGCGACGTGAAGGAATTTGCGATGGTCGTGCCGGTGCCGACGATCTTGGAGAAGGAGCAAATCCACGTCGGCGATCCGGCCGTGCTGAAACATCTGGCCGACTATTCAGCCCCCCGGCTGGTGGAATACTTCGACGAGAATCCCTGCCGGCGCTACGACATGATGCAGGACCGGATGGGCGCCATGAAAAGCATGGCCCCGGCCGCCACCGAGGCCAAACGCGAACGCGATCAGGTCCTGGGCGTGACGGTGGAGGCGCAATACCTCGTCGGCGAGTACGACATCCTCATCCTTTCGGCAAAGGAAAGCGCCGGCCTGGAAACCTGGCTGACGGAGAACGGTTACAAAATCCCCAACGGGGCTTCAGCCGTGCTCCACAGTTATCTGAAACAGAATTTGAAGTTCTTTGTGGCCAAGGTCAATCTGGGCGAACAAGCCAAGCTGGGCCTCACGCATCTACGGCCACTCCAGATTGCCTTTGAATCGCCGAAGTTCATGCTGCCGATTCGCCTGGGCACGGTGAACGCCGACGGCGCCCAGGAACTGTTCATCTATTTCCTGACCAAGCAAGGCCGCGTGGAGACGACGAACTATCGCACGGTCCGCTTGCCGGAAGCGCAGGAGATCCCGCTCTATGTAAAGGACAAGTTCGGAGACTTCTATCGCGATCTCTTCACGCAACAAGTGAAGCGCGAGAGCGAGCGCGGCGTGTTTCTGGAATATGCCTGGGATATGAACTGGTGCGACCCTTGCGCGGCGAATCCTCTCTCGGCCGAGGAACTGCGCGGGCTGGGGGTCTTCTGGCAGGACAGCCTCGGCGGCCCGCAACGAGGCCGGAGCATGCCGATGGCCCAGAACGTATTCCTGACCCGCCTGCACGTTCGCTATGACGCGGCGCACTTCCCCGAAGACCTGATGTTCCAGGAGACCTCAGATCGGTCGAATTTCCAGGCACGCTACATCCTACGCCATCCCTGGACGGGCACGGACGAATGCGCGGCGGCGACCGCCTATCGTCAGCAACTGCGGGAACGCTATGAACGGGAAGCGCAGACTCTGGCCACGTTAACCGGCTGGAATATCGGCGAGATCCGCAAGACGATGAACATCGCGGCCATGCCGACCGTCGAGGGGAAGAAGTGGTATCAGCAGTTGTGGGCGAACTAGCACCGCGCACACACGACAACGGCGAGGCCTGGGATCACCAGGCCTCGCCGTCGTCTTCGCTCGACGCCAGCCCCGCGGCCGACGCTTCTTGCTCTAGCAGGAGAAAGATCCTGCGCTATGTCCTGATCGAGAGGGAGACCGACGTCAGGCTGACCGATCGATACGCCAAGACTGCGCCGTTGACCGTCGTCGAAGGAGTGCCCACTGGAGACTCCGGCTGTCCGGCAGCAGGCGTCGCAGAAAGGGCGGCTGGAGTTTCCGGCGGTCCGGCGGGGGATGCCTGCGGAGTCCGTTCATGCTCGCCCCTCAATTCCCGGCCAAGATTCTCACGCAACTTTTTGAGGAAGTCCGGCAGATACTTCCGGATCTTCCCTGACTCCACCTTCGCCTCGTCAAACACGGCTAAGACTTGCTCAACCAGCGACTTCGGCTGCGAGGCACCCGGCGCCGGGGCGACGAGGCGAGTCGTCGCGTCCGCTGCCGGAGCCGCTGCATCCGTCGAAGGCTGGGTGGGCGCCGTGGTACCGGTTGACGATTGCGGGATCGCCGCAACCGTCGAAGGCGCCGCACCCGGGGTAACCGGGATTGAGGGAGTACGGGACGTCTGAGTTGAGGTCGGAGTCGGAGCCGGTTGATTCTCCGGCAGCGCCGGCTGTCCGGTCACGGACGACGCCACCTGAGCTGCAACAACCGTCACCGATCGTTCGACATTGATACTGAGGTCCAAGCTGGATAGTGATGACAGCCCCCCGAACTTGTCGGCGAGCTTGGCCGTCTTGGCCAGCGCTTCGTCGTCCTGGCCGCGGAAATACTTGCGGAAAATATTGCTTACCTTACGGAACAGCTTTTCGAGATCGTGCAACTCCTGCTCGTTCAGGTCCCCTTCGACCGTCACGCCATACTGCTTCTTCAATGACGCCTCAACGCTCGTGGCCTTGACCTCGACCGTGCCCTGTTCAGTCTCCGCCTTCGCCTGATAGGTCACTGCCCGATACCGGGCTTCAAAGTCGGCGGTCAGCGTGATCTTGTCGCCTTCGGCCGTCGTCACGCTCAACTGTCCGGTCAGGTCCGTCGACGCGGAAATGGCGGACACTTTCGTATCCAACCGCTGAGCGCCCGCAGCATTCGCCGCCGGGGCCTGGAAGAATTTGGACGGGTCGAACGGGGTCAAAGCTGAGATAGGCATGACTGCTGTTCCTTCCTGTGGACCTTATCGGATCCCCCCTAGCTAAACTTAAGGGGTGCTGTGGTATAGTGCCTCCAGATATTGGCTATTCGACTTTCTCGCGGAGAAGGAGCCCCTATGCGCACACCATCAAATTCAGCACGCCTTGCTCTCGTGCTCCTGACGCTGACCCTCTCCAGCGGCTGTTCAATCAAGGCCACGCTCGATCAGACGATGGATACGACCTCCAATGTCAGCGGCACCACATCATCGGTTCATAGCTGGGTTTCAGAAGACGGGCTGGTGAAGCCGGACTACAAGGCGCTTGCCTTCATCGCGGCGAGCCGGGAGAACATGGAGCAGAACATCGCGGCCGGATCCGGCGAGTATCTGACCGCCGTCGGGACCTTGCTCGGCGTGCCGGAGCCCCGGCGCGCAGACTTCGGCGCCGCGGTCCAACGCCGCTATGCCCAAGATTGGCCAGGCTCCCATGCGGCCCCGGAGCAATGGCTCGCGCAGCTTCACGAAACCGCCCAACCCTATCGGCTATCCCACTAACCCCTGTCGGATCTCGTATGACCACACCTCAAGCCTCCGCCGCGACACTCCCTTTTCAACGAATCCTCCATCCCTCTGATTTTTCAGAGGACAGCCACACCGGACTGGTCCACGCGGTGAAACTGGCCGTGGCCGCTCACGGCGAGCTGTCGATCATGCACGTCGATCCGGATGTTCCCCGGGCGGATTTCGAAGACTTTCCCCAAGTCCGCCCGTTGCTTGAACGCTGGGGGCTCCTTCCTCACGGCAGTCCACGCGAGCAGGTGGCCGACCTGGGGATCGCGATCAAGAAGACTCGCACCGTGGCAAAGAACCGGACCGAAGCCATTCTCCAATACCTCGCCAAGCACCCGGCCGATTTGCTGGTGATGTCCACGAATCAGCACGAAGGACTCGCCCGATGGCAGCATGAGAGTGTCGCCGAACCGGTCGCCCGCGGGAGTCAAATGGCCACACTGTTCGTCCCCGCGCAGGTCGAAGGATTCGTGGCAAAGGATTCAGGGCAACCGAAGCTCCGCCGGGTGCTGGTGCCGGTGAGCGCGGAATACAGCCCGCAACTGGCCATCGACATGACCGCGCAGTTGGCGTCCGCCCTGGGCTGCGACAATCTCACGGTGATCGTCGTGCAAGTGGGAGATGACCGCATGCTCCACTCGCTCCGCTACCCGATCAAGACCGGCTGGCTCTGGCACACGATGGCCTGCCAGGGAAACGTGGTCGAGGTGATTCTCGCGATGGGGAAAGATTTCGATGTGGATCTCATCGTCATGACGACGTCGAAGCAGCTTACCTTGCTGGACCTCATGCGAGGCAGCACCACCGAGCGAGTGCTGCGCGGCGCCCGCTGCCCCCTGCTGGCCCTACCGGTCTGACATCCTCCGCACCACACTCACCGGCCCGTCCGACATTCCCGACATTCCTTCAGACTGCTTTCGCAGCACCGTACGCACGACCACCCCGTCTTTGAGAATGAGAAAATTCGTCGGCACGGCCGGAATTTTCGGCCCCGGCAGAATGATTCCGACGAGATTCAACGGATCGGACGCGGAAAGTTTGATCTCTTGTCCCGTCGTGGCGCTGCCCACGGACTTGCGCAGCGCGCGCAGGGCCTCCACTGCTTCCGGCAGCGCGAACTGCTCGCCGACAAAGCCTGTCACAAATCGCCCGCCGCGCAGCTCCCCTTGCAGTTCCAATTTCCGATACACCACGAGCAGGTCCCGCCACGACTGCACCAACGACTCCCGCACCAACAGATCCCGAAAGACCACCCCGTACCGGCGTAAGAGCTGACGGGCAACACGCTCTGAAGTCAGTGACGCGTGATGCGTGAGAAGGGACAAGTTGAATGGCGAGGGGCGAGAGGCAAGGGGCAAGGGGTTGGCAGGCGATTCTCCTCTAGCCTCGTGCCACGGACCTCGCGCCTCCATGCTCCGGAGCAGCGACCAGCGGCCCGCTGTATGGCGAGGCCGGCGGGCGCGATCCCGCCCCTCGGCACGGCGGCGCCGCGGATCCATGAGAGCGCGGAGATTGTCGAACCCGTCGGCCGTCACCAGGCCCGCCGCGACCAACTCCCAGACCCCCGCCTCGACCTCCGCCGGCAGATGATTGGTTAATTTCACAAGATCCGCAAAAAAGCTGGCGCCTCGCTCCTGCAACGCACGGCGCAAGTCCTGAGCCACGGCACTCAATTGGCCGTAGGTATCCGGTCCTGTCTGCGCGCCACCCTCTGCGAATGCCGCCATCAACCACTCTCCGTCCTCACGCGGAAACAGACTGATCGGGGCGACGCTCGTGGGCACGATGCGCCGCGCCTTATCAGCGTCACCCGAGAAGGCCAGACGCGGATGCGGCGAAATACGCCCCCAACTGACCGCGCCGCTGAGACAGAGCCGGTCTAGAAACTCCGGCTCGTATTTCGCCAGACGCGCACGCAAGAGCTGCGGTTCCCAGGCTGAAGCCGCCGCTTCAAACCCGGCTAATTGCGTGATGATCCGCGTGAGTCCGGCCTCCCCATGCTGCCGAGAGCCCGGCGTCACATGCTGCCACTGGAGCAGGAAGCGCATGAACTCGGCGGCGGTGACCGGCTCGATGTCCTTGCGCAACCGTCCGATCGTCAATCGATGAATCCGCGCCAGGAGCCGGCGATGACACCATTCGGACGAAGCCTGTGACGCGTGACCCGTGACAAGTGACGCGCTAGGACGGAAATGGCCGCGGAGGACTTGGCCTTGCGATTCGAGTTTCAGCATCGCTGCCATGACACCATCGACAGACAAATGCAGCCGGTCGGCCAGCTGCGGCACCGTCGTTGGGCCGATACTCTCCATCCACCCCTGGACAATCGCATCCAGCGTCGCAGCGTCTTGCATCGCCAGTGCAGCCGTTACCTCCATCTGCCGCTCTGTTGCGATCCACCCGCTCGCCTCTCGCGGCTCGACTGAGCTCGCCGAAGTCCCCTCACCTTCTCCTCTCCCCTCAGGGGAGAGGATTGAGGAGAGGGGAGTCTTGATCACCACTGCACGTCCCGCTTCTATCAATGGCGGCAGGAACGCTGTCCAACGCTCTCCCTCCTGGACCGGCACCCAAAGCAGTGTCAGCAACGCATCGTGCAGTTCGTCGGCATCCCGGACCACCGGCCACGCCTCCCGCTCGACCTCCTCAATCGCCGCCGGGTCGAGCGCGCCGACCTGCCCGAGCATCTCCGGCGGTAGCGTCCGCCGCATTTCCACCGCCCGGGCGCGGCGCTCTTCCAGCGGCGCGTCATCAAGAAACGCGTAGGGGTTGGCGTTCAGAATCTCATGGGAAAAGACCGAGGGCACGGGCGTATCCACCGCGACGCAGCGAATCGTGCCGGTTTCGATGGCCTTCAGCACGGCCGTCAGCCCCTCCAGATCCATCGCCTCCGTCAGGCAATCTCGGATAGTTTCGTTCACGAGGGGATGATCCGGAATCTGCCTGGCTGCCCGCTCGCCGGTCAGATTCTCCTGGCAGGCGATCGCATCCGGGAAGACCGCCGCGAGCAAATCTTCCGACTTCATCCGCTGAATCTGCGGAGGCACCTTCTTGCCGTTGGAAAATCTGAGCAGCGCCAGCGAACGCGACGCATTCCAGCGCCAGCGCGTCGCGAACATCGGCGCGAGGAGCACCGCCTGAATCAGCACCTCACGGACCGTCTTCGAGTAGAGATACCCGAAGACGGACTCCAGCGGGAAACTGTGCTTCTCGCCGAGCGAGATCACCAAGCCGTTATCTGTCGCCGCGGCCTGTAACTCGAAATCGAACGTAACGCAGAACCGCTTGCGCAGGGCGAGGCCCCAGGCCCGGTTGATCCGCCCGCCGAAGGGCGCGTGCAGAACCAGCTGCATCCCGCCGCTTTCGTCGAAGAACCGCTCGGCGACGATCGTCTCCTGCGTCGGCACGGTCCCCAGTACGGCCTTGCCGGTGAGCACGTACTCGATGGCCTGCTGCGCGCCACGCTGATCCAATGCGCATTCATTCCGAAGCCAGGTGATGGGTGATGCGTGATGCGTGATGCGCGGCCCCTCTCCTTCACCTCTCCCCTCAGGGGAGAGGGACGGGTGAGGGGAGCGACCCAGTCTGGTTGTAATTTCTTGCCGCAACGACGCTACCTCCGCCGATAATTCGGCTGTCCTCGACGGAGCCTCGCCACGCCAGAACGGAATGTTCGGCGGCGCGCCCTGGGCATCTTCCACACGGACCTTCCCCGCCTCGATCCCTTTGATGCGCCACGATGTATTGCCCAACAACATGATGTCGCCAGCCAAACTCTCCACCGCGAAATCCTCGTCGACCGATCCCACCACCGTCCCATCGGGCTCCGCTACCACCGCGTAGTTAGCCGTATCTGGAATGGCGCCCCCGGAGGTGATCGCCGCCAGCCGCGCGCCTCGCCGCCCCTTGATCCGCCCGTTGATCCGGTCATGGAACAGATAGGCCAGGCCCCGCCCCCGCTGAGTGGCGATCCCATCGGCCAGCATGCGCAGCACGCCATCGAACTCAGCCTGCGACAGATTCCGATAGGGATAGGCGCGACGGACCAAAGCGAACAGCTCTTCTTCCGTCCAGGTCTGAGTGGCCGCTGCTGCGACAATCTGTTGGGAAAGAATGTCGAGCGGAGCAGGCGGGATCGTGATCTGATCCAGCGTCCCCCGGCGGATCGCGCGCACGAGCGCCGCGCACTCCAACAGTTCATCCCGCGTCATGGCAAAGATGCGGCCTTTGGGAATCGCCTTGACCCAGTGGCCCGCACGGCCGATCCGTTGCAGCCCGGTGGCGATCGCTCTCGGCGAACCGATCTGACAGACGAGATCGACCGTGCCGACATCGATCCCCAGTTCCAACGAGGCCGTGGCAATGACGACGCGCGTCTTGCCGGTCTTCAACCGTTCCTCCGCCGACAGACGAATCTGCCGCGACAGACTGCCGTGATGCGCCGCTACCACGTCAGGGCCCAGATCGCGGAGCCGCTCTTCCAGATAGTGCGACACCCGTTCAGCCAGCCGTCGGGTATTCACAAACACCAGCGTCGAGCGATGCTGCCGCACAAGTTCAGCCACACGGTCATAGACATCGGACCAGATGGCATTCGTGGCCACGGCGCTCAATTCATCCTTCGGCACCTCAACGGCCAGATCCAATTCGCGACGATGCCCGACATTGATGATCGTGCATCCCCTCACCCTTTCCCTCTCCCCTGGGGGGAGAGGGCTGGGTGAGGGGCTCCCGACCAGAAATTGCGCCACCAGCTCGATCGGTCGCTGGGTCGCCGACAAGCCGATGCGTTGCGGCTTCACCAGCGTCAACGCTTCCAGTCGTTCCAGCGACAGGGCCACATGGGCGCCCCGCTTGTTCGGCGCCAGAGCATGAATTTCATCGACGATGACCGTTCGCACGGTCTGCAACATGTGCCGGCTTTTCTCCGCCGTCAGGAGGATGAACAGCGACTCCGGCGTGGTCACGAGGATATGCGGCGGCCGCTTCAGCATCTGCTGCCGATCCGCCATCGGAGTATCGCCTGTGCGGACCAGTACCCGCAGCTCCGGCATCAGCAAGCCAGCTTGCAAAGCCAATTGTCCGATCTCCGCCAGTGGTTTTTGAAGATTCTTCTGGATGTCGTTGCTCAGAGCCTTGAGCGGCGAGACGTACAACACCTGCGTATGATCGTCGAGTTCACGAGCAAGGGCTTGTTTGAAGAGAGAATCGATGCAAGAGAGAAACGCCGCGAGGGTTTTGCCTGATCCGGTCGGCGCGGCAATCAGCGCATCCGCCCCTGATTGAATCGCCGGCCAGGCCTGCCGCTGCACATCCGTCGGCTGCCCGACCTGCGTCAGGAACCATTCCGCGATGAGGGGATGAAAAGAAGACAGTGGCATGGCGTGAAATCTTACCACGCCGGGGGAAGGGGACTCTATCGGGGTCCTGCGAACAGTGTGGTTAGGGAAAGAACAGGCCCGTGAGGCAATACGATCTCACGGGCCAATGATCCACGAGCTTATCTTAGGGACGGCCAGGAGTCGCAATCCCAATGGGATTCACTCCTACGGAAGTGATGGCCCTGGGCGATGCCGGAGTTAGTGCCCCTGTCCCATCAATTGTAAACGCTGCAACCGTCGCGTTCCCACTATTGGCCACATAGAGAAACTGGCCTGTTGGATTAATCGTAATCCCGATCGGCGTGGATAAGCCAGCTGTCGCTGTTGGCGTAGACAACAACCCGCCGGTGAGAATTGAAAGTCTTGCAACTTCGTTATGAAGTGTATTGGTAACGTACAGGAATGAACCATTCGGTGAGATCACAATCCGTTGAGGACCAGCCCCAACAGTTCCAGTGGAAAATGTTGGAGTCAAGAGAGCTGTCAAATTACCGCTCCCATTAATCGCAAAGGCCGCAACTTCTTTCAAACCCGTATTGACCACGTAGAGGAATGACCCATTGGGAGAAATAGCAACCCCTTCAGGGCTTGAACCTGCCCCGGTAGAGACTGTGCCTATGCTGGCCAATGCGCCAGCGGCTCCAATCGTGAATCCTGACACGGTATTGCTGCCAGAATTTGCGACATAGAGGAATTGCCCGTTTGGAGAAACCGCAATCCCCCTCGCCAAGGTACCCCCAGTTGGGAATGTCCCTTGAGCGGTTGCAGACAACACCCCACCGACCCCGATTGAAAACCCCGCTACAGTATCCGTCGCACTATTCGCCACATACACAAATTGTCCGTTGGGAGTTATCGTAATCCCTCTGGGTGAAGAACCAACACCCGCGCTAATAGTCGCGGGGCTGGTGACAGCAAGGGCCCCCGTTGCCGAATTGATTGTGAAGGACGAAATATTTGAAGACCCTTGATTCGACGCATAGAGAAATTGTCCGTTCGGAGATACCGCGACCCACTCAGATGTAGTTCCCCCTGTAGCGATACTCGCTGGCGAAGTGGGACTCAATACACCCCCCGCTCCAATCGTAAAACCAGAAATAGTATGAGACCCGCCATTCGCTGTGTAAACCACAGGCGGCGCTGTCCCACCGAGCGTAAAATTGCCTCCAGGACCATCGCCGCCACCTGGACAGCCGGTGAGAAGAAACAGTCCTGACAACGCGTACATGATCGACAACGATTTCATCATGGTACATCCTCCACACCTGATCTACTTCACACACTATGCAGTCACGACTGCTCTTTTGATAGTGTAGCACTATGGAAAACTAATGCCAACTGAGACGCTCATGTTTTCCATAGACTTTGCCGGCTGTGCGCTGTCAGATTGTAGGTGAAACAGGACGGAGTGTTCCATCGTGCCACACAATCCCCTCGTCATACTTGGCTCCGGCTACACCGCTCGTTTTCTCTGGCCGCTCGTCGCCGATCGCTCACTAATGGTCTACGCCACGAGTCGCGCGCCGGAGGAGCATCTCGACCATGTGCCGCCGGCCCACCGTCTCCGGTTTGATTTATCCCAGCATGACACCTGGGGAAATATCCCACACGATGCCGATCTCCTCTGGTGCTTTCCCGCAACGCCTCTTGATCTCGTCCGGCAATTCGCTGCGTCGCTGAGCGGCTCAGCCCGCCGCCTGGTGGTACTCGGCAGCACCTCCGCCTATGACACGGGAGTCTCCCACGCATACCCGCCGCCTTGGATCGATGAAACCGCCCCGATCGATCTCACGAAGCCTCGTGTGCAAGGCGAAGAGCACCTCCGCCTGAAACATGGCGCCATCGTGCTGCGCGTCGCCGGCATTTACGGCCCAGGACGCAATCCCCTCGACTGGATTAGAACCGGCCGCGTCGGCCCAACGCGCAAATACGTCAACCTGATCCACGTCGAAGACCTCGCGGCCATCTGCCTTGCCGCCGTGGAACGAGGGACCCCCGGCGAGGTCTACAACGTCAGCGACGGCCAGCCGCGCACATGGGAAGCCATCTGCGAGACGATGATGGGTCCTGATGCTTGCCGCGCTGCTGACAACGCCACGCAGAAAGAGACGGGGAAACGAATCGTCTCTACCAAATTTCCTCGAGACGCCGGACTGCAATTGGCCCACGTCGACCTCTACCGCTCGCTCCGTGAACTCGATTCTCCGTAGAGATGAACCCGGCGGTCCTCCATGCCGTAGCAGGCTCGTTATCAATACATCGACCGGCCCTGTGAATATGCCCCGTTACGCAGGCGACTCCCTATTGATTTCTACGATGGTGATTGATTGGCCCTTGGCGTCGACATCCTGCTGGAGCTCCCAGCGACTGAAGACCGTGACTTTCGTGCCGTCGCGTCGCTCATGAATCAGGCGCCCCTCCCAAAACCCTCTTGCTAAAAGCTCTGCTTCGATATGCTCAAGCGAAACGGGAAATATCGTATGGAGAAGCTGGTGAGACACCTTCCCCAGTGCGCTCTTCTTGTCCCATCCGTACAACTCGCTTGCCCTATCGCTCCAGTAGCGAATGGTCCCGTCCTTATTCCGCACCATCATGGCACCCTTGGCGATGTCCACACTGCCGCCGGCCTTTGCATGCGTCCTGCTTTCATAACTTACGGATGATTCCCGTCCCGCGTAGGCGAGTGCGTGGTGCAGCGTCTCGGCCACGACACGATGGCCATCGCTAGTCCAATGGGTGTCGTCAGGGATAAATACCAGCTGCTTTGCCTTTGCCGCAGCCGACAGCGCAGGCGTGAGGTCGACATAGTGGATGTCCGGTGAAATATCCGCTACCAATCGACGGAGCCGTTCCGGCAAATCGTTCAACTCCCACCACTTCAGATCCCCCTGTGCATTTCCATCAAACCGGGCAATGTCGTGATACACCCTGAACTTAGTCGGAGCAAATGCGACCATAAAGCCTGCGCCCTTGCTTTGAGCCAATTCATAGGCCTCCTTGAGAGCGTTCGCGGTTGTCTGTAACGCCTTCAATTCCTGTCCAGTCGGCACGACGGATGAAGTGTGATCCAGGAAATAGATCCGTTGCTCGTGACCGTCCCCGCCATCAATCAAGCCATAATTCCCTGCGATCCGCTGGTTCGGCACACAACCATGGATCCATCGTGCCAGCGCCATGAGGCTATTGAGAAAAAACGAACGGTCCCAGGCCAGACTCATCCTATTCCACATGCCGTTCAGAGCAGACACCCGGTCCTCGTAACTTTGGGCGTCAACAAGATCATTGCCTTCGTAGAAGACCCACACGATCCACTTTGGGCGAAGAGGAAGAGCATAACGCTTCAACACCGCCAACTCCTGCTGAGGACCATAGCCGGATTGTCCGAGGTTAGCGACAACTCCTCCGTACAACTCCGCTAATCGAGTCGTCGCGAGAACCGATCCTGGCATCATAGGAGACTCCACATACGAATCCCCGATGACGGCGACTTCCGCCTCTGCGAGATCCTGATCGTTTCTGAATCCATTTTTGTCGTACTTGACATCGAAGGGTTCGAACGGCCGGACCGGAAGACAGATGCCTTCGCCGATGTTGCCCCGGCCGAACACCGTCTTCACGGTGGACCCGGGACGTGGAACCGCCAACAGCTCACGATCCGGAACGTAATTGGGTTGCTCCCAGGGAAGAAAGCTGGTGGTCCCGAACGTCTTTCTATAATCGATGAGATTGAGCCAGACAGGAACTTCGGCCAAAAGGAGCACCGCCGCAAGAGACAGTGTCATCAATACGAATTGGCTTCTGATTTCCTCCCGCGGGATATGCGAGAGCAGCGCGTATGCGCCCCATGCGAGAAAGTAGGATGTACCCAGAATACTAAACAGATGCCGTGCGTCCGGCACGGCGGTCGACAACCCGAGCTTAAATGCAATGACTGCCCCTCCAACAAACAGCACGCCGGTGATGAAGAGGATCGTTCGTTTGATGCGAGCGCTTGAAGTGACAGTCATGGGCGCATTGTTCTCTTTCAACCATCGAGCTTGAAACTGTCAACTGTCCTGAGGCAACACTCCCGATGAAGTACGATAGCAGGCGCATTTCTATTCTGTCGACCCCTCCACGTACTTGGAAAAGGCTTGGAATTGATACTTAGCAAAAGTATAGCGATCTTCCAAAATCAATCCGTTCACGAGAATAGATCGCTCTTTCCGGGAATGCCCTGTGAAGATAACGATTCGGCACCAGAGAATGCTGAACCTGTTCAACGAAGGAGGGCCATCACGGCCAGACACACCAGCAGATTGTTCGTTGCATGCGCAATCATGCCGGGGATTAGGCTGCCGGTTCGCTCATAGAGCCAGGCCCAGAGCACGCCGCTCCACAGCACGCTGAGAAAGCCGATGAGGCCGTACCCGTGCGCAAGGGCAAAGATGCCGGCGCTGATGAGGGCCGCCGGTAATGGATTCAAGCGGCGGCGCAGGATCGCATACAAGATGCCGCGAAACGCCAGCTCTTCGAAAATCGGCGCAAAGACCACATACTCCAGCAAGCTGATCGTCAACACCGAGCCTGAGGCCCACACCAGATCAGGGTCGAACCATTCCGTCCAGTGGTTGGCCAGGTGCAACGACTCGGCAAGCCGCCCCATCACCCACTCGCCCCATAGCCCGGCCGCGACCACCGCGAGCACCACACCCGCCAGCCGCCCGACCTGCCTCCACTGGATCTGAAGGCCAAACCCGGTGAGGAAACTCAGCCCCGATGGTCTGAGCAGATAGTAGTACGCCATCCCCAACAACGGCAGGTTAGCCATCGGAATCGCGACGGCGCGCAGAGAGACATTCTCTGCGGGCGCCATTGAAATGAATGCCAACGAGAGCACCGCGCCCAGTGCCCCGCCCCGCAAGAGCACTGCCGTGCCGATGCCTCCGGGCCAGGGCGGCGGCACCCCGGGCTGATGCAAACGCAGGCCATCGACCCGTCGAATCCCTAGCCAGGCAAATCGCAGCAGCATGAGGGATCCGCCGATCAGCCCCAACAGCTCCAGGCCCGTGAGCAGTTGTGAGAACCCTTGGATCCGCGCCCCGCGGGCATGCATCTGTTCGCGCACGGTCGCGCCCAAGGCCACGTCACCCGCTCGCTCAGCCAAGGCTGCCGCGAGATGATTGTAGAACCACCCGGCCGGGAGGGCCTCAGCCAAGGCAGCCTGCAATTCCACTTCACGTTCGCTCGTGAGCGAGCCCTCGCCATAGGCGGCGTCGATGAACGCTGCGTAGAGAAACAGCGGCGCATCCTCCTCGGCCCAGATGTTGGCGGCGGCCAGCGCTTCCGATGGATGACCGGATTCGGCCTGCAGAATCGCCAATCGCAATTTCGCTTCCGGCGATGCGGTCGCGGCCACAAGTTCTTGGTACCACTGGATCGCCTGCGCCCGCTCGACATCATTGCTGCCGGCCGTCCACTCTGTGACTCGCTGCTGCCAGTCCGGCGCCAGCAGCAAGCCGTCTTGCGCCTCCATCGTCCGGCTGACCATCAGGTCCAGCGCCCGCTCAGGATCCTCGAATCGATCAAGCTTGGGTGAATTGGAGGATAGCCAGAGCAGCGCCCCCAACGCCGTGAGGAGCAGCGTCGCAGCAAACAGACTGACCCCGAACGAAAAGCGCGGGCGATCAGGCCCGTTAAATGGCGATGGCGTCTCGGCCCTTCCTGTTTCGGCGAAACCTGTCTGGTCGCCCTCTGGCCTGCTTGCATCAATCATAGGGGTGACTATACCATCGGCCCCTCGCGGTCACCTATCCCTCGAAATGGCTAGATCCTCCCCCCAGGCTACTGAGAAAGTCCGCCAGCGGCGTTCTCGCTTCATTCAAAGGCTCAACGTACCGAAACGTACGCCTCGCCTCTTCACTCGCTGCGGCCTGGCTGAACGGCCCTTCTGAACAGCCTGTCAGCACACTGCCGAAATCCCGCCACTATCACGTGGCCTCTCACGCTGGACTTGGCTATACTTACCCCGCAAAACCGTTCGGAGACTTCGGCATGATGCGCGACTTTGTTCCTCCCCGGCGCCTGTTACTCGGCCCCGGTCCCAGCATGGTACACCCCCGTGTCCTGCAGGCCCTTGCCACGCCATTGCTCGGCCATCTCGATCCCGCGTTCCTCGGGGTCATGAACGATGTCCAGCAGTTGCTCCGGTTCGTGTTCGCCACCGTCAATCCGTTTACCATCGCCCTGTCCGGAACCGGATCGGCCGGGATGGAAGCGGCCATCGTCAACGTGGTGGAGCCGGGCGATGCCGTCATCGTCGGCGTCAACGGAGTCTTCGGCACGCGGCTCGCGACCGTCGTCGAACGATGCGGTGGCAAAGCGATCAGGCTGGAGATACCCTGGGGCCAGGTCATTCCTCCGGATATGATTGAGTCGGCCTTGCGCCGGTCTGGACCGGTGAAAGCCGTGGCGCTGGTCCATGCCGAAACGTCAACCGGCGCGTGCCAACCGCTTGAGGCGATCGGCTCGCTGTGCCGGGATCACAATGCGCTGCTGATCGTCGATGCCGTCACCTCGCTCGGCGGCATTCCGGTCGATGTCGACCGCCGGGGGATTGATGTCTGTTACAGCGCGACGCAGAAATGTCTGAGCTGCCCGCCTGGACTGGCGCCGCTCACAGTGAGTCCGCGAGCCCTGTCCCTCATCAAAGGCCGCCGCACTCCCTGCCAAAGCTGGTACCTGGATCTGGCGCTGGTCGCCGAGTACTGGGCCGAAGGGTCACGCGCCTATCATCATACTGCGCCGATTTCGATGCTCTATGCGCTACGCGAAGCGCTGCGACTGGTGGAGGAGGAAGGACTGCCCGCCCGCGTTGCGCGTCACCGGCTCAACAGCGAAGCCTTAGTCGCCGGGCTCATGGAGCTGGAGCTCATGCCGCTTCCCCTCGCGGAGCATCGGCTCCCGATGTTAACCTGTGTCACGGTCCCTCCGCATATCGATGACGCCGTAGTCCGCCAGCTGCTGCTCCAGATCTACGGTATTGAGATCGGCGGAGGACTGGGTCCGCTCAAAGGCAAGGTCTGGCGTATCGGATTGATGGGGGAGTCCAGCACGGAAGCGAACGTCTTGACGTTCTTGAATGCCCTTGAAGAAGTATTGATCCGATTCGGCTGGCTCTCGACGCCGGGGGTCGCGCTGCAAGCCGCCGCGCGAGTCTATAGCCGCACTGTGCGAAAGGAGTACCGAGCATGAGCCGTCCGCTCTTAGTGGTGCTAGGGGCCGTGGTCTTCGCGTTGATGAGTGTCATCCTTTTCTGGGTCTTCAAGCTGACGATGGCCAATTCCATGAAGACGGATATGGTCTCCCCTGAAAAAGTGGCGGCGTTTATCCAAGCCCTGCTCGAAGCCAATCGCAACAACTATACGGACAATGTCGTGGTGAAACTGCAGAAGGAAGGGATTCAGGCGCACGAACATTGGAAAGACGAACGCGGCGTTGCCTTGCCCGCCCAGTATCTGATGGAATCCGGCCGACTGGTGGCGATGAAAGATCTGAAGTTTTCGTTCCGCCTGGCCAGCCTCACGCCGATCTATGTCTGGAACGGCCCCAACAGTGACTTTGAACGCCTCGGCCTCGCCGCGGTGGACAAGAACCCTGACAAACCGCACTACGGGTACATCACCAAAGGGGGCACGCGCTACTTTCAGGCCATTTACGCCGACCGGGCCGGCTCGCAAGCCTGCGTCGATTGCCACAACCAACACTCCAACAGCCCACGCCGCGATTTCAAATTGAACGATGTGATGGGCGGCATCGTCATTACCTTCCCGGTCGGAGAATAGTCCCATGGCCATCGCCATTCAGCATGTTCGCCTCATTGACGGAACCGGCTACACAATCGAACGCACCACGGTTCTGATCCGCGGCAGTAAGATCGTCGCCACGGGGTCGAGCCGCACCATGACGATCCCGAAAGGCGTGACCAGAATCAACGGCCGCGGCCTGACGGTCATTCCCGGCTTGATCGACTGTCACGTGCACCTCTGTCTGGGAGGAGAGCCGGACGTCGTCGCCACGGTCGAGTCGGATACTCCTTCCATGACGCTGTTGAAATCGGCGCGCCATGCAAGACAAACCGTCGAATCGGGCTTCACGACCGTCCGCGATGTCGGCTCGCGCGACCACTCCATCTTTGCGTTGAAACACGCCATCGATGCGGGAATCCTGCCGGGCCCCCGCATTGTCGGCGCCGGTCTCGCGATCTGTATGATCGGCGGCCATGCCCGCTTCATCGGACAGGAAGTCGAGGGAATCGAGCAGGTGCAGCGGGCCGTCGACGCACAGCTCGCGGCCGGAGCCGGAGTGATTAAAGTCATCGCCTCGGGCGGGGTGCTTACTCCCGGGACATCACCCGATCAGGCGCAGATGACCATGGATGAACTCACGGCCGCCGTCGCGACCGCCCGCCGGGCGCAGAAGAAAGTCGCCGCCCACGCCCACGGGGCGTCCGGCATGAAAAACGCGATTCGCGCGGGCGTCCACTCCATCGAACACGCCACCTTGCTCGACGACGAAGCCGGCGAGCTGATGAAAACGCACGGCGTCTATATGGTCCCGACGCTCTCCGCTCTCTCGACCACCGCAGCAGGACGGCCGGGTTGCGGCATTCCCGTCAGCGCGCTCGATAAAGCCAAAGCGATGACCAAGCGCCATCAAGCGAGCTTCAAGAAGGCCCATCAGAGCGGACTCTGCATTGCCATGGGCACCGATGCCGGAACCCCCTTCAACTACCACGGAGACAATGCGCAGGAACTGGAACGGATGGTGGCGTTCGGCATGAGCCCGATGGAAGCGATTCTCGCCTCAACCGCGGCCGCCGCGCGCTTGATCGGCATCCATGACACGGTGGGCACTCTGATGCGAGGCCGGCAGGCGGATCTGGTTATCGTGGATGGCAACCCGCTCAAGCGGATTGAGTACTTGCGGGACCGCAGCAGAATCATGGGAGTGATGCAGGCGGGCAAGTTCGTCGCAGGACCGCTCTCGGAGACGTAAAACGTGAACGATCAGCGTCTCTCGTAAAAGAGCTCCAGGGCTGACGCGTATCCGTGAATGCGGCCTTTTCTGAAGCTGTCCTCCAGCTGTCCACGCATTGAGCGAAACCCGCCTTCGTCGCTCTTCTTCACCACTCCTTGCGATACCATCATCTCCGCGGCCACCTCGACAAGTCGCCCCTTGCGTGCTTCCATCTCCTCGGTGAGAAACTCATCCATCACTTCCGCCCCCCGTTCTGCGACCAGATCCTCTTTAAACGTGTCATAGCCCTGCGCCGCCACGGTCCGCTCGCGCAGGACAGCCAACTCGGCTTTCACTCTGGCCACATTCTTCACGAGCAGCGCAAACAGCTCTTTTCGCCCCTCATCGAAGAGCTTCTGCTCCATCTCATGGAAAATGGCGGACAGATCCACGAAGTCCGCGCGAGGCTCGTCACCCCAATAGAGCCGGTCATAGCTGCGCCGTTTCTCCGCATCGCCGACAATCTCATAGGCCGCGTTGATCTCGCGGATCTTCGCCTCCGCATCTTTGGCATCGGGATTTCGATCGGGATGATGCTGGAAGACCAGCTTTCGATAGGCCTTCTTGATCTCGTCGTCGGAAGCCTCCCGCGAGACGCCCAACACACGGTAGTAGTCCATTTGCGCCATGCGCGAAACTATAGCACGAGCTTTCATCAGGCTTCACCATGACTGACCCCACCCCCTTGACCTTCTCCTCATCCGGCTTATCTTCAAACCATGACACACAACACTACGCCCAAAGTACTGACGAACGACGAAAAGAAGGCTGCGGATGCCGCATTTGCCGGGCGTCCGTTCAACGATTCATGGTCCGCCTCTGCGCGGGTTGTCTATGATGGCATTGTGAGCGCCTTGCCCAAGGAAATCGTTGCAGCAATCCCTGAAGTTGACGCGGTGCTCGCGGAGCTGGACGCTGGGCTGCCGGCTATTTCAGACGTTGAACGCAAGACTCTTGTCGAGAAGGGCTCGGCGCAGGGAGAGTCTGAAGACGAGGCTAAAACAGGCCCGGCTGTCCCGACCATCAGGGACCGGCAGGAGGCGATTCAGTCTGGAATATTGATCGACGTCACGCCGACCGCCAAGGAACTTGGTCTCACATTTCCAGTCACGATCACCAAGCCGCTGTGGGACATCGGGATTGTCACGAATCAATCGCTCTCCCAGGAGGAGCAGACAGGACGGCTTCGGGATATCTTGATGGCGTTCAGGCTGAGACTCGCGAGCCTTGCGACTATCTCGCCCTTGATCGATTTTCCGGCGCTCCTGGCGATGCCGCCGAGCACGGTCCCGCAACCGGTCCCGCTGTTCGCCATTATTCAGCCGGATGCTGGGAACCAGGCCAATGTGACGCTCTTGCTGCCGAACGAAGTATCGCTCACGATTACACCGTCGAACTAAACGCAGCTCGACGGTCAACGGCGGATCAGTTTCTCGATGAACGATCGCTCTTCTGTCTCTGTCTTGACCAGCCCATCCAAGTGCGCGTCACGAAGCTGCGTGAGCACCTTGCCGTAGATCGGTCCCGGCTTGATGCCCATTGCCTGAAGTTCTTTCCCGGTGAGCCGAGGCTTAGCCTGTCTCCAGGCCGTGAGATACGCCGACACTAGCCGCTTCACCCGTTCGGACGGGCTCTGGGCCATGATGGCCACCAGCGCTTCATCCTGCACGCCCTCCAATATCCGGCAGACCCCGGATGGTTTCAGCGGTGGTTGCTTGCTCAGCTGTCGTAACAACCGATGGGCTCCTCCCCGCATGCCTTTCAATGTCGTCGCCTCACGCTCAGTGAAAGGGAACCGTTTCAACAAATCCGTCACCCCGCGATCAGGCAAGACCAACGCGATCGCCATCATGTAGACCAGCCAGGGCTCCAGCTTGTGATCCAGATAGAGCAGCCGGTACCAATCGAGTGTTTCCTCGACAGCGAGCAGCAACTTCTCGAGCCGTGGGGTCCAGACGAGCTTCGGATGGATGAATCGCAGCAGATCAAGTTCCGCCAACCGCTTCAATCCCGACTTCGGCTCCCGCTCTGAACAGAGCGCCTTCAATTCTTCCAAGAGCCGGTGGCCGGAGAGTTTTTGGAAGAGCGCCATCTTGACGGCAGCCTTCACCAGCGCCAATGTGTCTTTCCCAAGATGGAACCCGAACCTGGTCTCAAAGCGGACCGCACGGAACACGCGCGTGGGATCTTCGACAAAACTGAGACTATGGAGCACGCGGATGGCCTGATTCTTCAGATCCCGCTGACCGCCATAGAAATCGAGCACCTCTCCGAATCCACGGCCATTCAAACGAACCGCCAGCGCGTTGATCGTAAAATCCCGGCGATACAAGTCTTTCTTAATCGAGCTTTGCTCGACGGTGGGAAGCGCAGTCGGATATTCGTAGTACTCGGTTCGGGCGGTGGCCACATCGAGCTTGAACCCGTTCGGCAGGACGATGACTGCGGTCCCAAATCGCTCGTGCACCGTGACGCGCGCCGACTGCTCCGCTGCCAACTTTCGCGCAAACGCGATTCCATCCCCCTCGACAACCAGATCGAGATCGAGGTTTTCGATCCCGAGCAACAGATCCCGCACGCAGCCGCCCACCACATACAGCGGCAAATCCAGCCGATCCGCCAACTGCCCGGCTTCCTTGAGCAGCGTGAAGAGGGGCGCCGGCAACTTTTCTTGAAGATGTCGTTTGAGATTGCGGTGATGCAGCGGCCCTGGCACGCCGGCCGGGTCCGTAACTTTCGGGCGAATCTTCACGGAGCGCAGGACATCGTCATGCCACGCCCTAAGCAGATCCGTACGTGTAATGACCCCGACCACTTTCGTGCCCTCAAGAATCGGCACGAATCGCTGATTGCGCTCCAACATCGCCTGCTCAATGGCATGGAAGTCGGTGTCGGGATTCGCGGTGAACTGATCCGCTTGAAGAATGTCGGCCGCCGTCAGCTTGCCCAATCGATGAAACAGCGCCTTCTGTATTTGCTCCCGGCTGACCAACCCGGCATACCGGTCTTTGCCATCCAGCACCGGCAGAACGTTCACGCCGTAGTTGGTCATGCGCTGTTCCGTTTCAGTTACGGTGGCGTCTCCGCTGACCGTCTTGACCGGCTTGGTCATGACATCCTTGGCCAACAGCGTCGGCCGGTACCGCTGCGTCAACAACTGGACGAGCCGCTCCTTCACTTCTGTGAGCGTCTGCCCTTTGACAATCGCGGCCGCCGCCACTGCATGGCCCCCCCCGCCGAACTCCTGCGCAATCCATCCGACATCGATCTCCGGCGCGCGGCTGCGGCCGATCACTTCCACATGCTCCTCGTTCATCACGACGACCAAGATGGCGTCCACCCCTTCAAGCTCGGCCAACTGATGCACCGCTTCGGCCGCTTCCACACGATCGCGATCGAAGGTGCTCGTTGCCACCAACACCTTCCGGCCTTCCAGATAGTGCACCTCACTGTGCTGCAGGAGATCGTTCAGCAACGCGACAATATTCGGATCAAGCGGCTGGTGCAGCGTCTGAGCGATGAGCTTCAGATCGGCCCCGGCGCCGATGAGAAACGCCGCGGCCTGCAGATCGCGCGGAGTGGTCGAGGAGTATGTGAATGACCCGGTTTCATCATAGAGGCCGAGCGCCAGGACCGTCGCTTCCACCGGCGTGAGCGGGACACCTGCCTCTCGCACCCGTTCAATCAGCATCGTCGCCGTCGCCCCGACGGTCTCGATCACCTGATCGATGGATTTCCCGATCGATGGAGCCCCGGTCCCTCTGGGGTCTGCTCCATGATGATCGAAGACCTGCACCTCGACCTTCGGATCCAGCCAACATTGTTTGAATGGACCGATGCGATCGGGGTCATGGGTATCGACCAGAATCAACTTCGTCACTTGTGCAAGATCGAGATCTTTGAGCTTGGTGAGATTCAGGTCATGCGCCAAGAGAAAGGCATGCACCGCTTCCTGTGCCCCGCCGGACAGTACCAGCCGTACATCGGGGGACAACTTGCGCACGGCGACCATCGAGGCCAAGCCGTCGAAGTCCGCGTTGTGGTGAGTCGTCACGACTTCCATAGCGCCATTCTAGCAGGGTCGAGAACCTTGCGAAATGCGAGGGTTTACCTTTTCGCCTTCCGCTCGTCTTATTGAGTGACAGGTCGATTGGAGGGGGCTCTCCCGATCAGAGAGCCGGACGGGGCTCCCTCAGCGACAATTGCAACCAGCCTTTACCGCGAGCTCTCTTCCACTCAAGGAGGACGAATGATGATGAACACTCTACTGAAAGTCGGAATGTTGGCCAGCCTGGTGATGGCCATCGCGGCCCCGGCCATCATGCCGAATGTCGTGTTCGCGCAAGCGGATGTCCGCCAGGAAGACCGGCGCGCGGATCGGCAACAGGATCGGCAGAACGACCGCCGGGAAGACCGGCAGAATGATCGGCGGGAAGATCGGCAGCAAGACCGTCAGATGGACCGGCAACAGGATCGGCAGCAGGACCGTCAGATGGATCGCCAACAGGATCGCCGGGAAGGCCACCGCGCCGACCGTAGTGGCCGAGGACGGTAACACATCGGAGCAGAACGACCAGAGGGGCGCACGACAGCTGTCGTGCGCCCCTTCTTGATTACCGATGAACCAAACAGGACCTAGCGATGCCGTTTGCCCTGGGCATCATGCTTCTCGCGCGCGATATGCCGCGAGGCACGATCCTGCGCGCGATCGATCCTGGCCCGTTCGCCCTTCGTCACAACTCCATCGGCCTTTGCTTTATCTTCGATCTTATTGATGTGTTCCTGTTGCTTGTTTAACCGGTTCGCTTCCCGCTCATTCAACTGACCGCTGGTAATCCCCTGATCGATCCGCTTCTCTTGATTGGCCTGCCGCTGATCGATCACCGGCGTCTCCGCCTGCGCAAACGCCGTCCCGCTCATGCCAAGCACCAACACGCCAACCGTCAACATCATCGTCTTCATCGATACCTCCCTAGGATAAAAGGTTGAGCCCTCGTGCTCTCATCAACGCGCAGCCATCTGCTCCGTTGACAGAACCTCTATCCGGGGAACACCTGACTGGATTTATGTATCAGGAGGCACCTGGGCTGTCCAGATATTCTGAGCAGAGCAAGAAAGAGGACGGGTATCGAACCAGGTATGGAGCCTGGGGAATCGCTCTGCTAGCGATCACGCCCGCCGTGCCCGCTCCCGCTCCGGTCAGGCCGGCTGCCGCGGTCCTCGCGCCCGCCACGATCATCGCGGCCTCCGCGGTCTGAACTGCCGCTACGATCCATACGATCGCCACCGCCAGATCCGCCTTGATCGCTTTCGCGGAAGATCCGATCCGCACGTTGCCCCTTGGAAACTTGATCCTTGATGGTCTGTAGATTCATGCGACCTTGCTGAAGGTCGGCTCCCCGCCGCTTGATTTCACGGGCCAGGTCGCTCAGCTCTGCCGACCGATAGCCCTGCCGCATTCCTTCTGCAACCAGCGCGGTACCGTCTTTCGAGGGAATCTTGGCTTCCTTCAGGATCGCCAGACTCTTTGCCCCGGAGGCTAACGATTCTTGCGAGACCTTGGCGCCTCCGCCTTGGGCCGTCTTTGCAAGCTCGCGCACGTCTTCGGCGGTCGCGCCGCGGCTCAGCGCCTCCGCCAACCCTTCCAGCGCCCGTTGCCGATTGCCCTGGGAAACGTCAACCATCCCCTTGCTGATCGATTCCTGCAACACGTCATGAGCCGATTCAAAATGGGAGACCAATTGGCGCAATACCGGATCGATGCGCTTCGGTTCGACTCCCTTGGCCAAGCCTTCTTTGACTTTGTTCGCCAGCGGCTCGGTCGGGAGACCTTTTTCACCGGCTTTCGTCACCTGCTCAAGGAGCGCATTCACCTCTTCCGCAGAATGGCCCTGAGCCGAGCGCAGCCGATTGATCTCTTCCCGGTCCTGGGTCGAGAGAGAGTCCGCCAGTACGGGCGAAGCACCCAGACACATCGCCAGACCGATCAGCCACACCGGTATGTTCATCGTGCTGCGCATAGTCTTATCGAACGATCACGACTCCGTTGGTTTGCCCGAATCCGTCTGTCACGAAATCCTCCGCCAGCGGCGGCACGACCCACTCTTTTCCGTCGACCAGGTACATGAAGGTGTGTTCTCCCGGCCGTAGCATCACCTCGGCGATCCAGATCCCCGTCTGCCCTTCTCGCTTCATCGACGTCGCACCCTTGACCCACCCGTTGAACGAACCCACGACATACACGGTAGTGGCCGCAGGCGCGAGGTAGGTAAACCGCACCCCGCCCGTCACCGGCCTGGGCATATCGGGCTTGAGCGTCGGCGCGCAGGCGCTCATGGCCAGTACCAGCGCCACGCTCCACATCGCGATTTTGAGTCCGCTCGTCATGGGCCGCAGAGTACCCGACAGCCGAATACGATGCAAGGAAGCATGTCCTAGGTTCAGATCCTGACATCAAGCACCGCATTTTCCGCTCCAAAGCCGTCGCCGGAGGCTTCGCCCGCCAGGGGATCGGCAATCCATTGTTTCCCGTCGATCACGAACATGTATTGATACCGGCCGGGCTTCAGGGAAATCGTCGCCGTCCACATGCCGCCTTCCGACCGCTCCAGCTTCGTCTGCCCGGGATTCCACCCATTGAAATCACCCGCGACTGCGACCGACTGCGCGCCCGGTTGCAGCAACACCAGCCGGACGAAGACCTTTGACTCCCGATCCGTGTTCGCGGCAATTGTCTGAACCGGGGTCGCAACCACAGGAACTTCAACGATTCGCTCCGGCACCATCTTGACGACTCCCACCATCGCCACCATCGCCACACAAGTTGCCGCCATCGCTCCGGCAAGATTCCACTCCAGCGTATGCGGCACGGTCACGGCCGCACAGACACGATCCCAGAGACTGACCGAAGGGGGAGCCAGTTTCGCTTTCAACTGGCTCATAAACTTCGCCGATGGCGTAAGCCTCGGCAGTTGCGCCGCCTCCGCCACCACCATCTCAAGATTGAGCCATGTCCGGCGCAAGGCGGGATCGACATCGACCGACTGGAGAAACGCCACCCGCTCCTCCGGCGTCAGATCTTGATCGAGAAACCGCTGCACCATGAGTTCCTGCTCATCCATTGCCTTCACCTTGCCTCGATCGCCGGACGCTATCGCGTCGGATTCAGTTCCGTCAGTTCGCGGCTGAGTTGCACCCGTCCCTTGTAGACTCGCATCTTCAACGTATCGCCGTTCACGCCCAAGATCTCCTGCATTTCCTCGTAACTCAATCCTTCGACATGCTTGAGCACAAAGGCCTCGCGATAGAGCGGCGGCAACCGCTGGATCGCTTGTTCGAGTTCCAGGGCAACCTGCTGTTGCGAGAGGAGCCGCTCCGGCGTTCGATCTTCTGCCACATGCACATCCAGCCCCTCGTCCACATCGACATCGTATAGCCCCTGGCCGGGCCGTTTCACCCGCAGCCAGTCTTTGCACTTATTTGTGGCGATACGATACAGCCAGGTTGAAAACTTCGCATCCGCCCGGAACGTCGACAGGGACTTGAACGCCGACAGAAATGTTTCCTGCGCCAGATCCTCGGCCTCGGCTCGATTCCCGACCATCCGGTACGCGAGATTGACGATCGTCGCGGCGTGGCGATCGATCAGCTGACCGAAGGCCTCCTGATCCTGCTTGAGGCTGCGCGCCACAAGCGGGGCATCGTCAGGCCCTTCTCGGTGATCCTGTGGCATCATCCGCTCCACTCACCCGGCCTGACTGCCACCGGACTGTCTGCTTCGGCCGACTTGATTCATTAGACGCGACAACTCCCGATTCGTAAACGGCACAGCCATCCGTCAAAAGCGATAGCTGGTTCCAACCGTCAGCGCATAGGCTGGCGCACCGTCGGATAGCCCCACCGTGACTCCGCCTGAAAAACGCCAGGCCGACGAGGCCGTATAGTTCGTGGCAACAAAGACATCCCGGGCATTCACGAACCCGCGGGCAATCGCCCGATACTCTTCATAATACACGCTACACAACACATCTTTAGTGACGTAGTAGCCGGCCCCTACGTCATACCAATGCTGGTTCTGAAAGTTGATCCCCTCGGGATCGCCGATGACGTTGTACCCGCCATCCAAAAATGCGATCCACTTATCTCCCAACATTTTCGAGATTTCGATGCCTGCGCCGTAGTCGAACGCGCCGGTTCCCAAACCCTGACTGGCGCTGGCGGTCGGCAACTTCATCCGTCCCGTCACCGCTATCAGCGGCATATAGTCGCCTTCTTCGACGGCATAGTAGCGGCCCCTGAGAATGATGTCGCCCAGGCCAGCCGTAGTGGTTTTTTGACCAGGCCTTCGGCCGGTCAGACAGGACGGCTTGTCTTCACCCGGCTCGCAGCTATTTGACCCTGAACCGCTATTACTTCCACTATTATCCTGAACTACAACCGGATTTCCTCCGACCAACGTCGCTCGTCCATCACTTGTCGCCGTCACAAAGGGAATCACGAGCGTCACATCCCCATCTTTGAACATCCGTCTGATTGATAAGGGCGCATAAAAAAAACTGCTCGTCGTATTCGTTCCGAACTTCCCGCTGCTATAACTCGGAGTAAACCCCACCTGCCAATTCTGTTCCGAAGGTACCGGCCCCAGGTCAGTCTTGTCTGCCGCCTGTACCTCAAGGCCCCACATCCCCATTACCGCAATCACACTCATAAGCGCCCTTATCCACTGTGCCTGCATCATTCCATCACCTTTCTCCATACCTTGCATCCCGCAGATCTGATAGCACAACGGCGCCGGGCAAGTCTCCCGGCGCCGCTGCCTGGCCACCCCTGACATTCAGCACTCGATTAGTTCCGCCCAGCCCTCTCAGGACGTTCAGGCCGCTCCGGTCTCTGCGGCCGCTCGGGGCGCTCCGGCCGTTGCGGACGTTCCGCTCGCTCGATGCGATTCGGCCGATCCATCTGAGCGGCTCGCGCATTGTCCCGTCCCTGCTGGCCGCGATCCCCGGCCACTTGATCGGCGCGATCCAGCCCGCGCACTTCGCCTCCTGCATTCGAGCGGCGATCTTCCCGCCGATCCTGCTGGCGATCCTCCTGCCGCACATCGCCTGCCTGCGCCACCCGTATATCGTCGCCACCCCGTCGGCTACCATTGTCCCCGCGACCGGAGCCGCTATTGGCAGATCCCGGGCCGCTGTTATCCGATCCGTGTCCGCTATTGCCTCGCCCGTTCCGGCCCCCACGATCAGTCCCCCCTTCGAGGCGAAACCGATCGAACTGCGCTTGAAGATTCTGCCGTTCAGGCTCTGTCAATTGGGAATGATCGATCCCTTCGATTCGCGCCCGCAGCTGCCCTTCCTCCCGTCCGACTCTTGCTCGAAGGTCGTTGCTGCGAAATGTCACATTGCGCTCCGCGCCAGTTGCGGAGGGCACCACCGTCGAGACTTGCCGGAGAAGATTCTTATTGGGATCGCTATTCAAAAACAACGCCCGCTGCTCCGCCTCGGTCAGAGACACGTTATGAAACTGCACCTCCTGCACTCCTGGCCGCGCAAACTGTGCTTGAATCGTCTGCTTCACCGCTTCGATATCCACCGACCTACTGGACGTTCTCGGCAACGCCCCGTGAATCTCCACCTGCCCGTTCTGAATCGGCGGAGCGGTCTGTGCCCAGACCGGATGTGCCAACACGAGCAGACTCCCTAATGCCCACACCGTTCTCCCCATACGTTGCAGCGTCTTCATATACATCCCTCCTACGTCGAAGTTCCTGAGGCAACCAACCCGGCCTTCCTACATTCTTCAGCCATATTGGACGGAGCCCGGCGTCTTTCGTAAACGCGCGCCCTCCCTCGGTGCGAAGCGGGGGCAGCGGGGAGATCCTCTGCCCTCGCCTCAAGACACAGACAGGGCTCCGATTCGCTAGTCTTCCAACTCAGCTTCCCGCCAGGCTACCACGCCCCCTACGATCCGCCCCTTCACCTTGACGAGGGTACTTACCTTCACCGCATTGAAGAACGCGGCGCGGCCGATGGGCTGATCGTTGAGTCCCTTGAACTCATCCTCGGAGATCCCCGACGTATTCACGGACACCCCCAGGATGGTCAGGTTCGGATTGGAGACCGCCCACACCGGTCCCTGCAAATCCACATCGTCAGTAGCCGACCGCTGCTCGACCCGCGTCGCGATCATCCCGGTCGTTCCGTTCAACCGTCCACGAACCCGCACATGATCACCCACCGACAGGTCATTCAATGATGCTCCGGTATCCGTCTTCACCTCTGTCTGGCTATCCACCGTCACCGTCACACCGGACAGACCCGTAACGTTGATGGTGCCGGTTCCAGTATTGATCGAAGCAATGTTCCCCTCCAGCCGCACCCCTTCGTGGAATTTGACGTGTTTGGCCGTCACGATGCCGTTGGCGAGCCGGCCTTCGGCAGACAGCTTCGCGCCGACGATGATCTCATCGATCGTACCGCCTCGAAATACCGTGTTCAAGGTCGTTTGCACACGCGTCGAACCGATGAAGAAGTCTCCCGGCCCAAGCACTTGCATCACAAATCCTTCGACTTCAAATTCATCCGCCTGCTGCACACCCTGATTCTCTGGCTCGACCTTCGACGCCGTGAGGGTGGTTGTCGTCGGATTGAAGCTGCCGGCGCCGGTCCCCTTGGCTTCGACCAGCAGGCCGTTCCAGGCATTGCCTGCTGGATTCGGCATATCGTTGATAAGCGCGGCCGTATAGATCACCGTCAGATTACCGATCTGGAATGTTCTGGCGCCCTCATTGTGACTCTTCACAAAACCGCGCACTTCCGGCGTCACGGTTCCCGCCGGCTTCTTTTCGATGAAGGTCGCCTGGATTACGCCGTTGGGGCGAATATGTCCGTTCACTTCGACGAAGTCCGTTCCTACTACCAGATTGCGCACCGACTGGGCTGGAATACTGTTGTCGATTAGGGTCGTATTATCGATCAGTACGGTCTGCCCCATGACCACGAGGCTCAAACCGTCTACAGCCACCGACTGAACCAACCCTTCCACAGCATCTCGCTGGCGAACCGAAACGGCTGACCGTTGATCTCCCGTCACAGACCCTATGACCGCGACCGTCATCCCCAACTTCAAGTCACTCTGGCTTCCAGACTGACCGTCAACGATGAACGACGCGCCTGAGGTCTCGAATTTCTTGCCGTTGACGTAGACGCTGCCGAACCCGGTGACGGTACCGGAAGCGGCAGCCGTGCCGTTGGCACTACCAGTGCCACTCGCTGCCGGCGCCCCGTTTCCCCCTCCGCTTCCACACCCCCACAACATTCCGACAAGCCCGATCGCGCCGACGAAATACACCATATTAAGTGTTCGTTTCATTGCCTGACTCCTGTGAATATTGAAATGGTTACGATTTCGATGCAGGCACCCCGTTCGTTTGCAATCCCGCCGGCCTCGATCCGTCCGCCAACACGTCTGCCGACCAGGCGACACGGGCCGGACACCATTGCCAGACGCCAAGGGTGATGATTCTCGTCAGTCCGGCCGGCAGACAGGCGGCCGTATTCACCGACACCTCGCGATTAATGACCCGCGTCGAAGCTCCGCAGCGGCTCAGATATGGTTCACTGGTCAGCTTATGAAGATCGAAGTGCGGCACGAAAAAAGCAACCACCGGCACCGGCAATACCGAGAGCGACGAATCGTCCACCCACTCGCTTCCGGCACAATGACCGTCCAACCCTGCCGTTCGCTTCACATCGTCTGGAACCAAGGTTGATGTGCACCCGGATAGCAGCAGAACACCTGAGAGAATACATACGCTTGTTTGTGCATAGACCTGTCGCATAGCCCCCTCCTTCCAACCCTGTTTGATGGGTTAGACGAGGGAGCATGGGAAAGGTAAACAATCGGCGTTAGCGAATATCCTGAAAGAAGGCTCTGGGGAGGACGGGCAGACGGAATTCGACATGGAGGATGATGAGGAGAACGCGGAGAAAGCTTCTCCAGACACCCATCTTCAAAAACTTCCGTGCATCGGTGACGACGGGCGGCGACAGCAGCAGCGGAGTGGTGACCGTGATCAGGCGTTCACAAAACGCCACGTCTTCAAGAATCGGCCGGCTGGGGAATCCTCCGAGTTGCTCAAACAAGGCGCGGCGGACAAAGAGTGCTTGGTCCCCGTAGATAATCCGGCTGCGGATACAGCGAACGTTGTCTAAGAATGAGATCAGCTTCAACCGCCAGTCGTCACCAGAAAACTGATGCATGAACCCACCGGCCTGGATCGCCGTCTCGGACTCCATCTCGTTTAACCGCTGAATCGCCCCGGACGGCACCAGGGTATCCGCATGGAGGAACAGCAACCACTCCCCTTGCGCGATGACAGCTCCGGCATTCATCTGGGAGGCACGGCCTTTCGGCGCCGCGAGCACGCGCACCGCGGGGACCGCGCCAGCCAACTTCGCTGTTCGGTCTGCGCTCCCGCCGTCAACGAGAATAACTTCGTAGTCACCAGGTTGCGCCACGAGCGCCTGAAGCGTCGCAGGCAGCGCCTTTTCTTCGTTATAGGCGGGAATGATGACGGAAACCATAGTGTACGCTTCAGTGATCGGCCGCTAAGACTCTGCCCTCGGTTCCACCAGCCACTCTGGCAGAAACTTCCGGACATCCTGCGCCCAGGCCGTGGGATCTTCGGCGATGGTTTCGAATAAATCGCTCAGCGCCAGCACCATCTGATCGGTCAGCGCGAGGTAGTCTTGGGCACGGCGGCTCAGGGTCACTGCATCGATACGACCATCGGCCATGGCCCGTTCCAGCATGCGCCGGCCGAAGCCATGATGGGCTTCTTCTTGCTGCAGCAGGATGCGCCGTAGCCGGCCGAAAGGCGCGGCGCGTTTCACCAACCCGTCCTCGATGCGCGTGAGAATCGCCTCTCCCAATCCTTCGAGAATGACCTGCTCGGCCAGGACGGTTTCGAGCAAGTCCTGACGGGCCAATGCATCATCGAGTATCTTCCGATACGTTTCCAAGGCCGGAAGAAACGGCGCGGCGCCCAGATGTTTGGGCGCGAGCCAGGCAATGGCCCCCCGAAACACGAACGCATGCGCCGACTCCTGCCGGGCCTGGCTGAGGAGAAACCGACGCGACGGCGCGTCCGGCGCCAAAGCAGCCTGAGCCTGCGCACACTCGTTCGCCATCCGTTCACCATGCTCAAGAAACGTCAGCAGCCGCGCGATCGGCACTTTCTCATCGGGGCCTACCAGCACACATCACCTCTGCGGTACGGGACCGTTCAGACTCCAGTCATAGTCGAGATACTCGATGCGATACGTATTTCCCGTGAGATCATGAGCTAATTCTTCATCAGCGATATAGCGCGCCACAAACCGCAGCACGGAGCCGGCGTGCGCGGAAAAGTCGTCCATAAACCAATCAAAGATCTTGGAGAGATAGGCAACCCTGTTGTCTCGATCAAACCGGTTCCTGGACGGATCATTAATAAACCCGCGCGTCACCTGCTCAAGTTGCTGCTCCAACGGTGTCCGGTCATAGGCCCAGGGCTGTAACTTGGGGCAGGAAGCGGACGCACAGACGATCGCGAAGTGCATCCGCGGCTCATGAAATTGCGCAATGAGAATGTCCCGCTCCAGATCGTACAGATTGATCGAGGCCCCTCCCGCGCGATAGGTCCGCCCGATGAAGTACCGATACCGCCCGGCCCACGTCCCGGGAGAATAGCCGTCCAAGATCCCCTTGATGGCGTAGGCGTTATAGGCATTGATCCAGAGCGCCAATCGATCGTCTTTCGGCAGACTATTCGGATCGACACGGTCCAAGTGATCCAGATACTGCGCGAACCGCCGGTCATCCAGAATAGCCGGATAATCCACCACCCCGTCCCGCACATGCGCCTGCAAAACCTGATCGAACGGCTGATGAGAGAATTCTCCCGAGGCCAAGGGCATGGCTGGGCGGTAATTCGTGGGCACCGTCGAACAACCGCCCAGCACCGCCATCAGAACAATCATCGCGACTCTCATCGCAACCACTCCTGCGCCCCTCACAACGTGACCGGCGTGCGCAGCGCTGTGAGTGGATGCCGCACAATCGATCCGACAATCCGGCTGTCGAGCCGATTGCAGGATGATCTTCCCGAACAGCTTGCAATCTCGTCCCGATCGAACCCTGCGAGAATATCACTCAAGGAGGCCGTCAGCAGATTTCCGGAACAGGGCAAGGAGAGACAGGGCGCCACGTTGCCGGACGCATCGATGGCGATACTATAGCGCCCCGCATCACAGGGCTCCAAATCATGCCCCTGCAACCAGCGAACATTGTCTTCCGTAAAGCGCTTCAGTGATCCCGATGGGATCAGCGCCTCATCGAGCAACTGCTGGAAGAGCATGCCGGCTTGTTGCCGCTCGTACATCAACGCCGGATCCTTCTTCCCGTACAGTCCCACCTCCCAATGATAGGCGCCGACCACCGGCAGAAATCCTTGCTCCGTTGCAAATCGGACGACCGCGGGAACCTCGGCTCGATTCAGTTCGCTCACAATGCACACCAGACACTTCTGATGCGGATACTCTTGGAGCAATGCGATCCCCTCACGCACCTGATCGAGTTGATCGGCACCGCGAATCTGCCGGTACCGTTCGCGATCCAGCGTATCCAGGCTCACGGATATCGTCACCCGATGCGGCGCCATTCTGTCCAGCAGCGGTGGCGTCAACTTTGTGCCGTTCGTGATGAGGGTGATGAAGAAGCCTAGGGCGGCAAGGTCCTCGATAATTTCCGGCAGGTCGCGGCGGAGCAACGGCTCCCCGCCCTGGAGGAAGACCATGCGCACTCCGTCCCGGTAGAGCCCGGTGAAGACCCGCCGGATCTCATCTCTGGTCATTTCATAACGGCCTTGGTTGAGCGGCAGATTGCAGTACCCGCAATTCGAGTTACAGCGTAAACACACCTGAAAGACGGCCAGCAACGGTTTGCCTCTAAGGAGGTTACGGACCGGAGCATAGAGTGTCCGAAGGACGCCCATTCTGGTTATGTCCCCATCCGATTACACACATGCCGACCGGTGCCATATGCTGTCATCCTGATCAGATTTGCACGGGCTACGGCCGTTTTTTTTCCCCTCACCATGCGGTCTACGTGTCCCTCCTTAGAACCACCTCCTAACCTATTGTTTCTCCAGGAAGTCCTCAATAGCCCGCTTTCGGCATGTGCCTTGCTGTATGGCCAACCAAGAACTATGCACCGTTCATTTCTAAGGAGGTTGTCGATGAAGAGCCAGATGAAGAGCCCCATGATGACAATCGCTGTTGCCGCCCTCGCCATGGTGGCGCTGGCCGCTGCGCCGGCGTTGGCCAAAGATAAAGAGGCGAAGAAGAAGTCGTCCGGCATGCACCATTCTTCTGCCGCAGCTGCCGCCTCGTCTACCGGCCATATTCCCGAAGTCGGCCATGCGCCGAAGGCAGGCGAGCACGACTCAAAGCCGGGTCCGGCCTGGAAGACCGTAGGCGGGACGCTCAAGCAAGTGGATGGTAATGCGTACATTGTTGAAGACTACGAAGGCAATCAGGTGAAACTGTATGTCGGCCAGGGGACGAAACTTGTCAAGCAGAAGAAGGTCGGGGACACGGTCCGCGCCGAGATCACGCGGGGTGGCTTCGCGAATTCCGTGCAGTAATTCCCATTTCGAGTCCGCGCACCCACCTCACGCGCGGCGGTGTCCCTGAGCGGGCTGGCCCTCAACAGGCCAGCCCGTTTTTTCTTACCTCACAGTGCTCTGAATCGCTGGCGCCGCACTCCCCCCCTAAAGCGGATCGCAACAAGCACCTCCGCTCGCTCGGGTTCAATCAGGGCCAGAATCACCTCGCTGACTTTTTCCCGCAAAGCTTCAATCAACGGATAAGGTCCCGACATGGATTCCCTATTTCTTCCCAATTGTATACATCTATCCTATAGGCGCAATCCACCTCAGTTACCTGGCCACCAGACCGTTCGCCCCTGCGGGCAGACCAGCCACGCTCGTCACAGGAGTGAGCTGCCCATTGCCGCGATCGACACGCAACACGTCAATGGTATGTGCCGTCGAATTGAGGACATAGAGGAACTTACTGTTTCCTCTCAAGGCCATATCGATAGGGGCGGCTCCGGTCGAGGCGGCCACAGACGCGAGCAAGGTCAGTGTCCCGTCCCGCCCGACGCGGTAACTGGAAATGTTGTTGCTGCCGGTGTTGCTGCCGAAGGCAAATTTGCCGTTCTTGGTGACGACGATCCAACACACCGCCGATTGTAAGTCTGGGACTGAGGCGCTGAGGAGCCTCAAGGAACCCTCGTGGAGCGCGTATGAAGAAACCGCGCTGGCGTTGGCTGCTCCACCGAACGCCTCGCTGACGATGAGAACCCCTCGCTTATTGAACGAAAATCCGAACGGGGTGATGCCGGACGAGGCATGAGAGACCGGGCCAGTCGCGATACCATAATCATCCACCGTATAGGTGTCGATGATCCGAGTGGCTTTTTCCGTCACCACCAGCGTGTCTCCTTCGGGATTAAATTCGACTTGTGCCGGCGCCGTTGCCGGACCGCTGAGCGGACGGGTCGATCCAGGGATGGGCTTCAACGTATCGCGGCTCGTCAAGACGAATCCCGCAATATTGCCTATGCCGCTTCCGCCCGCATTCAACACATAGACCCAGTCCTCATGCACGGCGATGCTGATCGGGCGCACACCGCCCGAACTCACCTTATCGGCCAGGACTAGGCCATCGGCACGGACACGAAATACCGACACCTCGTCGCTTCCGGCATTGACGGCAAAGAGCGTCTCTCCATCTTCACTCAGCACGATCGCCCCTTGATTACCAAGCCCACCCCCTGAGCCGACGCCTTGAGTGGGAAAACTCCCGGCCGGAACCAATGTGTCGCCACGCTGCTCAAACGCCAAAACAGCATTCCCGGACGAGGCATTCGACATGGTGTATACCATCTGCCCCTTCTGATCGGCAAAGACGTTGCCGATCAACCCTCCGGACAATGCCAATACGAGTGCCATCACGCGCACGTACATCTTTCTCATTTGCTGCCTCCTATGTTTGCCGAGTGGGTCGTTAGATAGACAACCCCACCGTAGCCAGGAAATATCACCAAACTCTCACGCATTGATCACATATTAGTCACAAGATGGAGTCGAGCGAGGCGGACTTCCTTAATACTCTGCTACAGAATTCTGGTGAGGATGAGATAGGCGATACAAGCGAGGAGAGCCGACGCGGGCAGTGTCACCGCCCAGGCCAGGACCATGTCGCGAACCGTCGTCCAGCGTATGACGTTCAGGCCTTTGAGAAGGCCGATTCCGATAATGGCCGAGCTGCTGACGTGGGTCGTCGAGACTGGCAGCCCCAGTGTTCCCGAGACCAGGACCAGTAAAGACGTGGTCAGGTTTGCAGATAATCCTTCCGCATGGTCCATGCGCGTGACTTTTTCGGCGAGCACTTCAGTAACGCGCAGCCCTCCGAAGTAACTGCCCAGTCCCATCGCCAGGGCGACCCCTCCGAAGGCGGCAAGCTGGGACGAGGTGCTGGGCCATGCGGCGGTCGCACTGCCGAGCAGAAGCATCGCCACGATCTTCGGCGCGTCGTTCGTGCCGCGGGCAAACGACGCAAGGCCGCTGGAGCTCCAGTGAATCGTATCGAGTCCCACGACCAGCCCCTGTAAGCCGGCGCGGTCGCATTGAGAAGGCACCGCGATCACCGGCTGTCCGAAGTGTGTGGTTTGAAACAAGGTCCTCGTTCCCCCACGAGGATCGATCGCCACCAGCGCCCGAGAGGCCGGCATCACGCACAAGCAGGACCCTTCCCATTTCCTCGCGAGCGCGCGAACATCTGGATGGATGAGCAGAGAGACCGTGAGGGCGAGGAACGGACTGAGCAACAACGGAAGGGCAATCTTTTTCCCGATCGCGGGCCAGATCAATCCGTCTCCGGCGAAGGCGACGAAGCCGGTGCCGACGATGGCCCCGGTGAGCGCATGAGTCGGTGAGACAGGGAGGCCCGTGCGCGAAGCGAAGAGGACCCACGCCATCGCCCCGGTTAGGACCGCCAGGGTAGCGGCCGGTTCGATGATCGTGCCGGCCTGGACGAGGCCATGGCTGAAGGTCTTCACCATCGCACTCGCAACAAAGGCCACCGCCGCTGCTCCGATCACGGTCCAGACAGCGCCCCAGGCGATAGCCGACCGAGAATCGGTGACCCCGCTGCCAACTAAGGTCGCGATCGCTTTCGAGACGTCGTTGGCTCCGTTTGCGAAGGCGAGAGCGAACACGAGAGCGAAGGCGCGCAGGGAGATGTCCATCGTAGCCCTTAGGAGGTGACGGATCCGCCACAAGATGACCCGGTCCCTGCCGTACAGCCGTAGCAATGGTTGCGCGTCGTGATCTGGCGGTGATTGAGTTGAACCGGATCAAAGTTGCGGATATGGGCGGGCGCACCATGATCCACCGGCAGATCGAGCATCTGGTTGAAGTCGCAGTCGTAGAGGGTGCCGTCCCAACTCACGGAGATCGTGTAGCGGCACATGACGCCGGCTGCGGCCGTGGGATTGAAGGCGTTGGCCAATCGCTCCATATATTGCTCGTAGTTGCCGCTCTCCAGGAGAAACTCAAGAAACCGGCTGATCGGCATGTTGGTGATCGTATAGAGATGGTTGAACTCGACGCCATGACGAGCCCGGAGCTCTTTTCGAAACTGCGCTTCGATGGCCTCTTGCCTGGGAGGGAGAAAGGCTCCTACCGGATTGCAGACCAGGTTCAAGGCGAGGCCGCTATCGGGACGGCCATACCCGAGTGTATTCAAGAGTTGCAGGGCCTCGACGGATTTCTCAAAGACTCCTTCGCCCCGCTGCGCATCGGTCTGGCTGGCGCGGTAATAGGGTAGCGACGCGACGATTTCCACACGATGCCCGGCGAGGAACTCTGCCAAGTCCGCTTGGGACGGGAGGAGCAACACAGACAAGTTACATCGATCCATCACGTGGCGACCCAGTGCCCGGCTCTGTTCAACCAGCCAACGAAAGTTCGAGTTCAGTTCGGGTGCTCCGCCCGTGATATCGACCATCGGAATATCGGTCTTCGCGAGAGCCCGGATGCACTGCTCCGCTGTTTCTCCGGACATGCTTTCGGTGCGATCCGGTCCCGCATCGACATGACAGTGCCGACAGGTCTGATTGCAGAGTTTGCCGACATTGATCTGAAAGACTGTAATCCCGGTGGCGCGCAGCGGGAGCAGGCCGATGTGATCGAGTTGCGTCTCGAAGGGGGGGGGCAGCTCGTGGTCCTCCCGAGTATCTTTAATTGCTCCGTTGGGGAGGCGAGGGGGTTCTGTTGTCCCAGCAGGGTCAGCGCCATAGGATTCTTTCTCAACATGCCGCGGCCCGTTTCAGAACCGATTACCGAGATCGCCTGCGTGACTCATCGTCACCAAGCATCAGCAACAGTCTCCATTGGGAGAGCAAGTGACAGCGTCACCGCTGACGATCTGGCCTGCGCGGTTGATGATCGCGAAATGAGGAACGTAGGTGTCGGATTCCAATACTTCTAGCGTCTTCGAACAGATCTCCAACGGTTCGCCTCGGCGATACACATGGTGATCGTCATCGGCGGCTTCGACGAAGGGTCCGGCAAGCATGGCGAAATACCCTTGCCAGAGGCAGGGCGCGTCTGACGGATAGACTGCGGTCCATCGGTCATCGGCTCGATCCAACCACAGGGGGGCGGAGGACAAGATAAAGTGAGAAACCAACGGAGTCTGGCTCAAGAGGCACACAGTGTCCGGCGTGATTGGCTGAGGAATGCCTCGGGAATAGGTCGTGCCCAGTTCATCGACCACTCGGCTGAACGGTCCGCGGAGCGTGGCATAACGAACGGCCGACTGAGGCGCGCCGGCGGGAAGTTTAAATCCCGTCAAGGTGACAGAGAAGAAGTGAATGCCGTCGATCACCTGCCAGGGCGAGGACTTGAGCAGATGAATGCCCAGGAAGCCGGCTCCCACCATCCCCGCGATATAGTCGGTAAGCGTCAGCGCCCCGGAGAGGCAGTTGCCCCACTTTTCAGCGTCATGCACCAAGTACTGCGGAACGGGCTGATCGGCCACGATGTCGGAGATCGTAAATCGTCCACCCGGTTTGGCAACGCGAAACATTTCCCTGAAGACCTTCCGTTTATCCGGCGCCAGGTTGATCACACAATTGGAGATGATGAGATCGACGGCGCCGTCGTTCACCGGCATCGCGTCTGCCATCCCTTTGCGAAACTCGACGTTGGAGGAGGCATATCCAAGATTGGTTGCGACGACGGGGGCATGCTTCCGGGCGATGGCCAGCATCGTGTCCGTCATGTCGATCCCGATGACGTGACCAGTGGGGCCGACGAGCCGGGAGGCTTCGAAGCAATCGATGCCGCCACCTGAACCGATATCCAACACGGTTTCCCCTGGGGAGACGGTCTTGAGCCCGGCGGGCGTCCCGCAACCATACGAAATCTTGAGGACTTCTTCCGGGATGAAGGACTGGAGATTGGCCATGTCGTAACTGGTCGGGCAACACATTTGCTCGCCCGTTGACGCAGCCCGAGCATAGCGATCACTGACCTTTTGGGGAATCTCATCTATGGGCATTGCGTCCGCATGCGCAAATGTGCATATCCAGGCCTGTCCATCAAAGACGAATCTTGAGGTAGCGACAATGTGACCTGCTCACACACTGCCCGATCACTTTTTAGGCGTCTCATGCGAAAAGTCTTCCTTCAGCAAGGTTTCGATGACCCGTTGCGTCTGGGCGTACCCTCCCTCACCCACTCGCACATAGCGGACTACCCCTTGTTTATCGACGAGGTACATCGCCGGCCAATAGCGGTTGCCGAAGCGATCCCAATTAACGAAATCGTTATCCACGGCCACGACGTAGCGGATGCCGTGATCCCTGACATAGCGTGTCACGGCATCGATGTCCTTTTCGTACGCGAACTCCGGGGAATGGATGCCGATGACCACGAGTCCGCGATCCGCGTACTGCTGATGCCATTGCTTCACCTGGGGTTCCACATTTCGGCAGTTGTAGCAGTCAAAGGTCCAGAACTCGACCAGGACCACTTTGCCACGGAGACCACTGAGCGATTGAGGCTCTGAATTGATCCAGGCCGAGCTCGTGATCTCCGGCACCTGCATTCCGGTCAAGGCATGGACCTCCTGAGGCGAGTTCACGTACTGGACGATGGTTCCCAATACGATTCCGACAATTATGACCACACCTCTCCACGAAAGGCCTCTGTGAGCGTTGGTGATCTCTTTGTTCATGATGTCCTCCGCCCTGCTATTTCGTCATTCCCTTCTTCCCTTCCATCATCGCCTCCTTCTTGTCCATCATCGCATCGCCCGCTTCCATCGTTGCTTTCCCGAAGGACGCGCGGCCGATCTCCACGTTGAACTTCTTGCACCAGATCACCACGCTGTCGTACTCCTCCAGATTAACCGTGCCGGGAATCGGAAAATCGACCGTCCCGGAAAATTGCGTCAGCTTTCCCAGCTCGATCCCTGTGCGATAATCGCCGTTTTTGGCGAGATAGACCCGTCCATCAAGTACCTGATCCACGAGAATCTCCGTCAGGTTCAGGGTCTTGTGACCACTCTGATCTTTGGTCACGGAGACCGTCCCGGCTGCGTGATGGCTACCCGCACCCGCTAGCATGCCGGTACGGATTTCCGCCATCTGTCCTTCCATCATTCCGGTCTTCTGCTCCATCATCGAGCCGTCTTTCTGCCCCATCATCTTCTTGTCCGTCTTCGTCATGGAGCCATCTTTGGTCATCGTTTCGCCCTTCTCCATCATCGCCCCTTTTGAGTCCTGCATCATTCCGGCGCAGGCCGGAAGCGACACAATGGGCAAGCCCATCAGCCCCACCACAAATACCATCCTCTTTATGCTGTTCATATTATTCATTGTCGATCCTCCTTGTTAGTTTCGACTCTGCCACTTTACCCGGAGAACTCAGTCTGCTCCGTCATGGAATGAGAGAGACATTAAGGCCGTTCCACACATCGCTCGTTCGTGACTGTACAGATCGATTGCGCACAATGATCATCTCCGTCACCTCTCCGCAATTGACACAACGCCATGCCGGATTATTTTGGACACTGCTGTCCAGAAAATCGAAGAACCGCTCTTCCACCATCAAGCCCTTGCAACGTTGACACGTCACCGATGCTCCTTTCGTTTCGCCATTCAGGACGCATGATGGCGCACCCGAATCACGTTCGTCTCACAAAACAATCACATTTTGATCACGGGGCACCGAGCGTCTTGGTCAGACCGGGATCAGACCTCGGCATCACGGTGATGCGAGCGTCATCTGCTTCGGAGAGAGTGTGGACTGCGGAGAGGTTGATAACCAACAGACCCGCAGGCGAAGTCACCACCAAGACACGTCCCTGAAAGGGAACCGCGCTTAACAGCATGACCTGTGCAAAGGATCGCTTCCCAAGCAATCCACCTGTCACAAAACGATCGCGGTTGGGATGAGTGTTTCGTCGATGGAGAACCGATGGACTCAATGGAGGGTCAAGCAGCGGGCAGATGAAAGGTGACGGTCGTTCCGCTATTGAGGATGCTCTGGGCCTCAATGGCGCTTCCATGGAGCTCAAGTATCCGCTTGGCGATGGCAAGACCAAGCCCCGCCCCGGTGGAATGCTCCTGGTTGCTTGCCCCCGCGCGAAAGAACCGGTCGAAAATGTATGGGAGATCCTCAGGCGAAATTCCACAACCGGTATCCGTCACCTGTGCCACGATTGTCTCGTTTCTTTGGGTGAGAGCCACGGTTACGATACCGCCTGGCTGGGTGTACCGGAGGGCATTCTCGATGAGATTTTCAAGGACCCGCTCGATAAGCCCAATATCAGCTGACACGAACGGAAGGTCCTCCAGAAAGTCTGTTTGGAGCCCGACACGCTTCTGTTCTGCGGCAAGCCGGAGTTGTTGGACCACGTCTTGTACGAGTTCACCCAGGGAAAACGCCTCGACGTGAGGCTCCATCTCGCATGAATCCAGCTTCGCCAGCTCAAACAGCTCGGCCACCAATGTTCCTAATTGCTCGCTGTGCTTGGTCGCGATTTCAAGATAGGTCCGTTGCTCCTGCGGCGACAGCGTCCCTTCCTTCATGAGCAGGGTATCGAGATAGCCCTGAAGGGATGTCAGGGGCGTGCGAAGATCGTGAGAGACATTGGCTACCAGCTCGCGTCGCAACAAATCAATCTGTTTGAGCTGCCCTACCTGCTGATGGATACGATCCGCCATCTGGGTAAAGATCGTGCCTAACTCGTATATTTCATCTCCCTTCCGAGCTGTATTGAAATGAACCTGAGACCGGTATGAAGAATCTGGCTGTTTGGAAAAATCACCCCGCTTGAAGGTCTCCATCGCCACGGCGAGCGTTCTGAGCCTCCGAGTCAATAACTCAAAAATAAGGAGTCCGGTCAGAAGGACAAACAGCAGTGTTGCGGCTACGGCCCACAGACTCAAACGGAGAATGTAACTCCCTCCAAGCATCTGCGCCACCGAATCATGTTCCTCGCCACCCAGGATCACGTACAGATAACCCTCGATTTGGCCATTTAAGCGTTGTATGGGAAAGACCGAAAAGATCTTCTCACGATTGATGTCACGCGGGTCGTCACCCAGAATTGGGAGGTCTTCGTCTCCCGACAAAAACCGCTCCAGTGGGTCTAGCGAAATGCGTTGTCGTTTCACCTTTGCGGGAGGGGCTGAAAAGGTCAGGATCGTCCCCTGAGCATCGAGCAGGTAGACTTCGATGCTGGGGTTAATCACCATGAGCATGTGAAAAATCTTCTTGAGCGCCGCTTCATTCACTTGTCCCGCCTGCATCAGGATATTTTCAGAAACCATGTGCTCGGCCAAGGTTCGGTTGAGCTTCTGGTTGACCTCTTGGAAATACAGCCGAGTCGTATACAACGTCAGTAAAATGGCCACGGCGCCTATTAGGCAAAACAGTCCGAGGAGGACAATGGCCAGCTTCCCATACAGGGTTTTGAACATCGGACTAGCCTTCTACTTGCTCTTCATAAAACCTGTAGCCGATTCCCCACACCGTCAACACGTACTGAGGGTGGGCAGGGTCGCGCTCGATCTTGGCCCTCAGCCGGTTGATATGGGAGTTCACGGTGTGTTCGTAGCCCTCGTGGGCATACCCCCACACCAGATCAAGGAGTTGGGAGCGTGTATAGGCTCGGCCTGGGTGCTGAGCAAACTGAAGCAGGAGATCAAACTCTTTGGCGGTCAGGTCAACCGATTGACCGCGAAGCGTGACCGTGCGCTTTTCAGCATCAATCACGAGATCACCCACTTGAATCGTGTTCTGCGTGCCTGAAGCCATCTGCGATCCGAGCGCCTCCATGCGGCGGAATAACGCCTTTACTCGGGCGAGGAGTTCCCGAATACCAAACGGCTTGGTCAGATAATCGTCTGCGCCGACCTCCAGGCCCAGCACACGATCCAGCTCCGTTGACTTGGCCGTCAGCATCAGGATGGGAGTGTAGTTGGGTTTGGCGCGTAGACTTCGGCACACCTCCAATCCTTCGATCCCTGGAAGCATCAGATCGAGGATGATTAAATCGTAGGGTTTGGAGAGGGCTTGCTTGAGGCCGGACACACCATCATGCGCCACCTGTACGTCATATCCCAGATCATGCAGATGGAGTTCCACGAGACGCGCAATGTCCCGGTCATCTTCAATCACGAGGATTTTTCGCGGCTTCACACTTTGCCTATGTTGTCCCCCATCTACCATGATTGTCAGGATAACAAGCGATTGTCACAAAAGCATCACGGATGAATGGGCCTGTTGACCCGAACAGGGATCGTGAGCACAGGCAGACACAGGGCGGGAAGACCGGCAACCGGCAGTTTATTGGGCCACCTTTTTGAAAATGATATCACCGTAGTAGGCTGTAGCGCGTTCCTTGGTATTATCCGTATCGCTCATGATCGCGACGCCGTTAATCATCGGCGGCTCCTCCCCGAACGCCTTCTTGTAGTCTTCGTAAATATTCCGCTCTTCGTCGACCCACATGCCCACTTTCTGAGTGCCACTCTCGACGATCACCATTTTGGCAAAATCGGTATAGGCATTTTCAACGATCGCACCGACCGGCGTCTTCGTGTCCCAGATATAGTTCAACGCGCCGATGGGAATGTCGCCAAAGAGCGCCCGGCCCGCCTTGTACTTCAACTTCCTCCCGAAGCTCACATGGTCGGGATCATAGGCAAACGTAATATAGAGCCGGGCCGGGTAATCGTCCCCATCCTTCCGGCTCACGTCGCTATGCTGAAGCAGATTCTCGACCTTCCAGCGCCAGCGGACAATGGGATAGTCTTTGGGATTGATGGCCACTTCCTTCGTCAGCCCGGAGGCTGAAGCGTCACTCGTGGCCTTCACCACGACCTGTTCGCCATCTTTCACCAGCACATATTCCGTCTGCTTCGGGATCTTCTTGAACGTCAGGGGCTTCCAGCCGCCAGGAAGGCCTGCCCCGGGCTGATCCGAGGAGAACTTCCCAACCTCGATGACCGGCGCAGATTGCCCCCAGGACATTACCTGACCACCGAGGCTGCCTGAGATCAGAACCGTGAGCGCAACCACCCTCTGCAAGGCCGTCATGCCGTTCCTCTCCTACCTCCTCATCCAGGCAAAGAGTTTCACGAGCCGATTCCTCGTCGCCGGCGTGAAATGCGCCTTGCGCCAGAGATTGACCACCTTCTTATTGACCTCCGCCTGGGTGGGATAGGGATGGATGGTCCCGGCAATCGTCTTGGCCCCGAGTCCGGCTTTCATCAAGACGGAGAATTCACTGATCATCTCGCCGGCATGCGCTGCCACAATCGTCGCTCCCAGGACCTTGTCCGAACCCTTTTGAATGTGAACCCGCGCAAATCCTTTGTCTTCGCCGTCAAGGATGGCACGGTCGACTTCATCCAACTTGAACGTATAGGTTTCGACCTCGAGACCTTTCTCCTTCGCGTCTTTCTCATACATCCCGACGTGTGCAATCTCTGGGTCCGTGAACGTGCACCAGGGCATGATCAGCGAATCCACGCTGGCATAGCCTAAACCGAACGGATGGGGAAACAGGGCATTTTGGATCACGATCTGCGCCATCGCATCGGCAGCGTGGGTAAACTTGTGGCGGGAACAGACATCACCCGCCGCGAAGATGCGTGGATTGCTGGTCTGCAACCGGCCATTCACCTTGACGCCATTCTTATCGAACTCGACCCCGACCGCGTCCAGCCCCAGCCCTTCCACATTCGGAGTGCGGCCGACACCTACCAGAATTTCATCGACCGCCACGTCGTACTGTTGGCCATGGGAATCAACCGTGAGACGCTTCACGCCGTCCACCCTGCTGACCTTCAGATCTTTGCCGCAACAAAGGAGTTGCACCCCATCCTTCACCATCTGCGGTTCAACAATCTGCGCCGCATCTCGATCCTCATTCGGCAGAATGCCGTGCTGGGTTTCGATCAAAGAGACCTGGCTGCCAAACCGGGCAAACGATTGCGCTAACTCGCACCCGATCGGCCCCGCGCCGATCACCGCGAGACGTGGCGGCAACTCCGTGAGAGAAAACACCGTTTCATTGGTGAGATAACCCGCCTCTTGCAGCCCGGGAATCTGTGGCGCGGAAGCGCGCGCGCCGGTGCAAATCGCCGCTTTCACAAACTGCAGCGAGCGATTGCCGGCCGGCCCTTCGACCGTCACCGTCTCCGTCCCTGCGAACCGCGCGTTGCCGACAAACACATCGACGCCTAGATTTTTATAGCGTTGCGCCGAATCATTGTGGCTGATCTTCGCCCGTAGCTTTCGCATACGCGCCATCGCCGCACCAAAGTCATACTTCACGCCGGCGGGAATGTGCAGGCCGAATTCAGCGGCATTGCGGAGGTCGGCCCAGGCCCGCGCAGCGCGAATCACTCCCTTTGACGGCACACAGCCAACATTCAGGCAGTCGCCGCCCATCAGATGCTTTTCGATCAGCGCGACCTTCGCGCCCAAGCTCGCGGCGATGACAGCCGTGATTAAGCCGGCTGTCCCAGCCCCGATGACTACCATGTTGTAGCGACCGGGCGGCTCCGGATTGACCCAGTCAGCAGGATGCACATTGGCGACAAGCCGCTGATTATGCTCATCGTCCGGCAGCATCAGGCTCTCATCTTGCTGGCTCATCCGCGCGCTCCTCTAAATTTCTTATAGACCGTCGGAATGAGGGCCAACAGCCCCAACAGCACAAAGGCCCCAATGACATTCGGCGAGGCGATTTCCTTCAACGAGTTGATCGTTCCCAACTGCCGGCCGGCGTAGGCATAGACGAACGAACCCGGAATAATACCCAGCGCCGTTGCCGCAACATAGGTTCCCACGTTCATACGGGTGAGGCCGGAGACCAAATTCACTACGAAGAACGGGAACAAGGGAATTAGGCGCAAGGTCATCAGATAACTGAACGCATTGTTGGTAAAGCCCTGCTGAACGGGTCCCAGCCACTTCCCGAACTTCTGCTCCACCCAGTCGCGCAACAGATAGCGCGCCGTTAGGAAGGCCAGCGTCGCCCCGGTCGTCGCGCCAAGATTCACAAAGAGGGTGCCCAGGATACTACCAAACAGAAATCCTCCGGCCAGCGTCAGAATGACCGCACCCGGCAGGGACAAGCCCGCCACCACGATGTAGGCAAGGATGAAAAGACCGACCGCCGTCGCATAATTCGCCTCGGTGAAGGCCAGCAAGTGGTCTCGATTACTTTTCAAGGCGTCCAGAGACAGAACCCTTCCCAGGTCGAAGTAGAAAAATAGTCCGATAGCCACGACGATACCTGCCATCATGGCGAACTTGCTTCCGTTTGATTGCTGGGATGGATTGGTCGTCGGCGCTTGGCTCGTCATAGCGGCTTCGTGGAGTATCATGGGGACTCCTCTCAGGTCTGTCAATGGAACAACCTGCCCGTATAGTCGACGCCGCCGCCGGTTTCTTACAAGAGGGGCGCAGACCAAGCCGCACATGATCGCTATGAAGAGGTACGGACGGGGTTGGTATCTGGATGTGGATGGCTGAAACAGAATGAGGACAACGGACCAAAGTCAGAGGAGCCTGCTCAGGGGAAGGGGTCTGGCCTGACCGGCCGGTTCTGCGTGCAAATCTACGGGCGTGGGAGTCGAACCGCCGTGGCGGCACCACTCAGCGCGTTACCGACGTCATTCCACCAGGCATGTTGATCGTGGCAGGAACGCCCACGGATATCGCCACGGTCAGACTGTTGCAGGCGAGAGGCGCACGAATCCTGGCGAGAGGTCTCCGCCAGGTTGTTGGTCGAAGGAGGGGGAGTTCCGGCACACCCGAAACTGATAAGCAACGCCACACAGAGTCCAATCCGCATCCACCCCTCCCTATCATGCCTACTACGCATACCTAGTGCCTCTATCGGCGGGAGGAAGATTTTCCTGAAGCATCGACAGCCTGACTGATCTACGGCCACTGATGATCAGCGAGGTCGCGCTCAAGATCGAGCCGGCCCAAGGCCCGCTCAAACGGATCGATCGAGCCGTCTCGATTCTTGTCGAGTTCCTGGAAATGCTCGTGGAGCAGCGCGCCGGCATGCGGGTTTGGAACTCCTCCCTTGCCATGCTCGTAATGCGGGGTATACCGCTGCGGCTGCTGAAGCATCCCATGATAGGACACGTCAGGCTTCGGCGTAAGCGTGGCCTGAGGCCTCAGTTGTGTGGTTGCTCGCGCACGGCGAGGCGCGCGGCGGACAGACTGTTCCTTTGTCGGCCCCTTGCCCTTTTCCAGGGCAGGACCCTTCCTGATGCGCTGTTTCTTGGAAATCCCCACATCCTTTTGTACCGGGGCAGACGAGCGCGATGTCTGCCGGCTGACAGCCGCGCGATTGCTGGCAACTCCTCCCTGTTCCACTGAAGCCTTACGCTCAGTCCAGGCAACGCTCCCCTCCGCCGCCAAGGCCGACACCAGGACGACCACGAGCACGGCCAAGCCAGCGGCAGGGCGATATCGTCTCACAAGAACTTTGCGCATAGGACGGGATCTCATAGAGGCATACAAGTGTAGCAGGCCCTATTGTGCCCCCAGGCCATTGATTCGAGAAGGAAATTCAACGTCTGTGAGATGGTCGAGCACAGCGGATCAATCAGGGCGACTTGTCAAAAGAGGCCTGATTCCCGTACCCTTCGACTGGAGGCCAGACGATGGACGATGATTCTCGGTTAACACAATCCAAAGAGCAGTGGGCGAAAGCCCGGCGCGGAGGCGAAGAACGTGAGGTCTTCTATGAAGGCGACGACCGGCTTCCTCCGGGACAACATCTCGTCGAAACCTTTCCGGTGCTGGACCTCGGATTCAAACCGGACATTCCCCTCCAAGAATGGACATTGACCATCGGCGGGTTTGTCACGACTCCGGTCACCTGGACGTGGGAACAGTTTCTCCAACAGCCCCATATCCAAGACCGTTCGGATTTTCACTGTGTCACCTCCTGGAGCCGGTACGACAACGACTGGGAAGGCGTGAGCTTCCGGCAGATCATCTCCGTCGTGAAACCGCTGTCGCTCGCCAAATTCGTCCTCTTCAAATCGTACGATGACTACACCACGAATCTGCCGATCGACGTCTGCGACGATGCCGACGTGCTACTGACGTATAAGTGGAACGAGAAACCGCTCACCAAGGAGCATGGGGGCCCGGTCCGTGTCATTGTCCCGAAGCGCTACGCTTGGAAAGGCGCAAAGTGGATCAAGGAGATCACATTTTCAGATAAGGATGAAAAGGGATTCTGGGAAGTGCGGGGCTACTCCAATACCGCGCTGCCGTGGAAGAACGATCGCTACGGATAGCTGATTATTTCTTTATCCAGCCGCCGGGCCCCTCAACCATATTCCCGGGCTTCGTATTCTGAATGGCCTTCTCTCCAGCCAGGGTCTCGACGGAATTCACACTGGTACCATTGCGTCTCGCAATCTCTTCGTAGGCCTGCTTCCGCTTCTGATTGATGTCGCTGACCAGCGCCTGCACTTCGGCGTTCCCTCCGGTCACCGCACCCAAGTACCCGTTGGCCTTTTCTCCTACCTGCCCCTTGGCTTTCGCCTCCTCCAGCGACAAGGCCCAGGCGGGAAGGCTGATCCCCACACAGAGCGCCACGAGAACCACACCAACCATCATGCGTATGCGGGCCATCCTCATCTCCTTTGCCGATCGTTAAAACAGTCCGCTGTTGTTAGACAGGACCTGATCAAGATCCTTATCGACCTTCACTCGGATCTCATGATCGATCTTCACATTCAAATTGATGGTAATCGGCTTCTCTGGTGCGGCCACCTCTACACGGGGCGTACAGCCGGCCATCCCCCACAGAAGCCAAAGCCCCATCGCAAGTCTTACCCCACATCGTCTCATGATATCCCCCTGCCTCGTCATCGTCGTTGCATCTTGCCTTGAAGCGATTCTTCAATATCCTGCACCAGGCGGAGACTTTGCAAGAGCGCGGGAATATTTTCCTGAACATTCACATTGAAATGGATGGGCGGGCTCTTCTTCATGTCCGGATTTCTCCCCTCCAATCGCACGGCCAATTGCATGACTCCATCTTCAGCGTACTGCACCCCGGCTTTCAACACCGTATACTGAAAGTTGCTGAGCGCCTGTGCCACCAGCTTCACATTCGAATCGGCGTCCGTCAGGAGGGCCGCGGACTCCGGGGAGGGTTGGTAGCGAATCACCCCGCCTGGCGCTTCTGCCTCCACCGTTCCATCCTTGACACTCACCCCTTTCGCCGTCACCGTGAGCGGGATGGCCCCGCTCAACAGGCCTGTTCCCTGCAATCCCTTTTGCTGTTCAAGACTCAAGAGCTTCGCCAGATCACAGCGCCGCAGTGACAACACGAGTCGGTGGGGCATCGTAGCCGGGGCGAGACGAAGACCGGGACTCGTCACAGATCCTCCGAAAAGACCCGCCTGAATATCCTTGAGATCGAGCACCGGCCAAGGGTCTGACAGTACCCACTGCAGATCGGCTGTCACGGACACATTCGTCAGCGCCACCCCCGTCTGAATAGCCGCCGCGGTCACCACTGCCGGCTGACTCGATCGCACCTGTTCAAAACCCTGGAGATCAAAATCCAAGGTCGTGTTGATCCCCTGAATCGCCATCCCCCGAACAGCTGCGGACAGCTGATCCGCCTGAATCTTGATCTTGCCGGACTGGGAGACGACCGATGATGAGTCCTTCGATCGACTGGGGGTCCACACAAGATCCGTACTCGCCGTGATCCGACCGTCGGTGAGATCGAATGAAGCAGGCAGACCGGGCAGCCACTTCTGCAAACGATTCGCCTCTGAGTCGAACCGGAGGGGCCCGAGCACCAGTCGCGCCGATCCATCCCGCCCATATGATTGGGCCACCGTTGCGGTGACGACACTCTCTCGACCAGGGAGGTCTCCCCGCACATCGGCCTTGAACCCGGCCTGATTCGCGGCAAACTTCACCTGCCACGCAGACGGCGGAAGCGTCACTGGTAGCGGCTCGATTCGCACCCCGACCAGGTTGATACCGCCTTGGGCTGTCCACGAACTCCCTACGGATTCGGCGCTCTCGAGCGTCACGGTCCCCTCTGCCAGCGTGACGTCGTATCCGGCCGAACGAATCCCCTGCGCGCCGATCCGGAGCGTTCCCGGACCGGCCGTGCATTGTCCGGATTCCAGCGCGCAACGGACCGGAATCGGTGCAACCACCTCAATGGTCGCGGACGACATCGCCACACGTCCCTGTTGAAACTGTTTCACGGTCATCATGGAGGGCACATGCAAGGTACCGTTAACCACGCGCTGCTTGAGCACCACGCGTCCCCAAAGATCGCCCCGAACTTCTCGCACAGAGACCCCCGCGGTCAAGCTGGGCGGCACCAGCCCTCGCAGATGGAACTCCCCTTCGGCCGACACGAGATCTTGACCGACCAAATCTGCGTGAACGGCATCCACTTCGACCACCAGCGGCCCCGTCGCCGCCCCATAACTCACATGGACCGGACCATCCACCGTCAGACGGATCGGCGATTCTGCCCAATAGAGTATCCCCTGAAGCGGCTGGCGCTGTTCGACACGAATCGGCTGATCGCCCCGCGGCAACAACGACCTGACCGCATCCGGCACAAAGCGAGGCTGCATATTCACCGTCGCCGTTCCCAACACACCGGGATCAATCGTCCATCCCAGTCGCGCCGGGGATCCAGAGAAATTCCCGGACGAAGACAGGGCAATCTGCTTGGCCACGCCTTTCAACGCCGGCAACGTCACGGTGGCCTGAAACGATCCTTGGAATAGTGATTCCGGGCTTTCGCGAAGCGCACTCAGTGCCGCGCTGGACGGAGCCATGCCCGTCCATGCGACGGACACGTGCCCTGACACTTGGCTCAGCTCCGGTCCGATCGGAACGGCCAAGGCAATGAACGGAGCGAGCTCCCGAACATTGATCTCTAATTTCCCCTCAACCTGCACCTGCCCATCGCGCGCCTGCGCCGTCGACTGCCAGGTAAGAATCGGGGCGGCCTGCGGCCGTTGCGACACCAACGTCGCCGCCCACGTCGTCGCTGAATGACCTGTCAGAGAAAGGATGTACGACGCCGTCTCCCGCCCCTGAAACGACAAGCGGCCCCCGAGCTCACCATCCCGCTGTTCGATCACACCCTGAATCGCCACTCTGCGAAGCGGACCTGTCGCCTGCTCACGAAATACCGTCACCTGGCTCAGCTCCACATGCTCGAAGGGCAACACCGGGATCCGTCGCAGCAGATCACCGGCCGTGAGCACATTCCATGGGGATCCGCGTCCTTCTTCCAACACAGTTGCGTCGACGGGTACGCCAGTGGAAGACGGGTCCTGATTGTTGAGCATCTGAATGGCCAAATAGGGCAGCACCACCCGCGAGACTCGGCCGTGCAAGAGATCAGGAAGTTGATACTCGACCTGAACGTTGGTCACAGACACCATCAAGACTTCATCGCCCAGATCCAGCTGAAACGACACGACAGGAATCGAGAGCTCCTGCCATCCGGGATATCCCAACTGCACAATGACATTCCGATACCCCTGGCGACTCAGCCACTGCGTCACTCCGTAAGACACCAGTAAGGGAGCCAGGAGATAGACGCTCAGGAGACCAGTGAGCGCCAATACCAGAATTCGTTGATAGCGATAGCGGAGCATGCCGACAGGGCCCATCCTCTCTTTGGACGCGTTCAGGGTTGTCGACCAATGGCCCCTGCCCTGTCAAGGGCCAGGCCAGACAAGGGGTCTCCTCGTGCTCCGCATGCCGTGTATTTCCTGATGACAGCAGGATCTCCCTCTCGGTACTATCCCGTCCCATGACGGTAATCATGACCACGCCGCAGGTGACGCCGATCGTCCGCGATCAGATCGTCAAGATCGAGTTCTGGCCCATCGATATCCCGATCACCGACCCATTCGTCGTCGCGACCGGGGCCCGTGTGGTCGCGGAAAACATCTTCGTCCGTATCACGCTGCACGACGGAACACAGGGCTATGGAGAATCTGCGCCCTTCCCGGAGGTCGGTGGAGAGACTCGCGAATCCTGCCTGACCACTCTCCGCCGGCTCGCCGCAACGTTGATCGGAGTATCGGCTGGACACTATGCCCTATGCGCCGCCGACATGGCACAGGCCGCTCCCGCTTATCCTGCGGCCCGGTGTGGGCTTGAGACGGCTATGATCGATGCGCACTGTCGATCGACACAGGTTCCCATGTGGCAGCTCTGGGGCGGGCAAGACATCCGCCCGCGGGAAACCGACATCACCATTCCCATCGCCACCCTTGAAAAATCTGTAGCCTTAGCCAGCGGCTGGTACGCACAAGGCTTTCGCCTCTTCAAAATGAAAGTGGGCAATGATGTGGAGCAGGATATCCGTCGACTGGAAGCGGTACATCATGCACTGCCGGGCATTTCATTTATCGGCGATGGGAATCAGGGGTTCTCTCGTGAGGAGTGCCTGGCATTTGCCAGAGGTGTCCGACGATTCGGGGGAACCATGGTCCTCCTCGAACAGCCGGTCGTGCGGGACGATCTCGACAGTATGACGGCAATTCGTCGGGACACCGGTATCCCCGTGGCCGCCGATGAGTCGGTTCGCTCACTGGCGGACGCCCGCACCGTGATCGCGCAGGCTGCGGCAGACTACATCAATATCAAAATCATGAAGACGGGCGTGGTCGAAGCAGTCGCCATTGCAGAAACGACGCTCGCGGCCGGATTGAAACTGATGGTGGGGGGAATGGTCGAAACCCGCATCGCGATGGGCTGCTCGTTCAGCCTCGTCCTGGGGATGAAGGGTTTTGCCATCCTGGATCTCGATACGCCATTACTCTTGGCGACTGACCCCGTGCAAGGGGGCTATGGTTATCGAGGGGCTCACCTTGAGCCCTGGGTCGGACCCGGCCTCGCTCTCGCTGCCCAGCCAAACCACAAGGTTGAAACCGTCCAGTAATCATCTCTATTTTGAGCTCATCCCGATGGATTGGTTCGAATGTGTGACGGTTCGCTGACCGCTACTTGCTGAAGAGCTCGACCCCAAACTCCCACCGGCCAGCGGGTCATCCCCCAATCCTCCCCCGTCTCCAGGCTGTGACCCCGCAGAGCCTCCCGACCCCGGCAGAGACCCCGCACTGCCGCCTCCCGCCCCGGAGGACGCCGCTGTTGCAGACACCACCGACTTATCCACGGTCATATGTCCATCCTGATACTGCGTCAACACAAGTCTCGTCGATCCATCCGCATCCCCCTTCGCATAGGCATAGGCCTGATAGGCGATCCCATCGGTCCCTCCAAGAAATCGCATTCCGACTGAATAGAATTTCAGCGGAGGAATGGGATTGAAGCCGATCGCACCCAAATCGCCGGCGAAGGATCCGCTCTGAGCATGGTGAAGCTGCTGCAACCGATGGATCTCCGTCAGCGCGACTTCTGCTTCGACTGATTGCGCTTTCTTGGTGAAATGGCGGTAGGACAACATGGCCACCGACGCAAGAATCCCGACGATCGTGACCACGACCATCAACTCGATGAGCGTGAAACCCTTCCGGGATACAAGCGTAGCCTTCATAGATCAGCGGCCCTGCTTAAACGAAAACTCGCCGAGGACCTTTTCAAGGGACGCTGCTGCCTGCTGCACCTTCTGAACGGACTCCGGACTCTCCAGTTGGTTCGATGCCAGAGCCGCCTGAATCACTGCCGTCTGGCGATGGATGTCTCCAAACGCCTGTTCGACCTTGGCCAGCGCCTGGTTGGCCGTTGATGCCAGCTCATCCAGGCGATCGGACTGCCTAAACTGTAAGCGCCGGCTCAGATTCCCCTTCGCCCATTCCTGGATACTCTGGTCTAGCTGGACCAGCGGCCCCGCCACCCGGCGGGTCAGAACCAGGCTGAAAATGACGGCCCCAAGAAACAGGACCGGCACGGCCACCGACACGGTTTCGCTGAGCAATAACATCTCGCTGGCGGCGGCCTGACGCTCTGCAAGCGAGCCGCCACCGTACAACGTGATCATCGGCCCAAGATGCGGTCCGTAAAAGGCCAGCGTGAAGAACAAGGTGGAATACAAGAAGAGCATGAAGCCAACCCAGGCCGCATACCCCCTTTGCACGCGATGCAGAAAAAACCCCTTCCGATGCTCCTGCGAGGACGGCCCCGTCAATGTCGCGGTAGGCATAGCCCTCTCCCTTCGAACCGCCTGGCAGAGATCAACTCCTGGATGCCAGGCGTTATCGGGAAGGCTACCACCGGAAGGTGGCGGCACCAAGCAATTCAGTTATTTGAGTGGAGAAAGGCAGCCATGCCGCTGGCATGAAGAATCACGCGACCGGGGGAGACAGGTCCGGCTCCTGGCAGCGCTTACAAAATAGCAACTGGCCAAGCTGGCGCTCCCGGCCTTCCGGTGTGAGCACCCAGGGGCGAGAGAAGAACGGCGGTTGATGGCGCACATGCTGCCCATGGCCGCAAGCCAGGTCGGCGACCCAGTCGCGATACTCATCCAGGTGGTACCCGACGATCGGTTGATTCATACGCGCTCAGCAGACATCGAATCAGCCGCCAGCGATTCCTTGTTCGCTGGCGAACGAGGGTTACCGCTTTTCAAACGGCCGTTCCTGGCGTTCTGAGGCCGACACAAATCCCCAATGCTCTTCCGCATCCTCATCAAACGCTCCAACGAAGATGACGTCTCTGTCGAGGTGCCGGAATTCCGAGAGCGTAATACTGCACTGGCGAACGTCGATCACACGGGCATCGAATTGTCCGACGACATAGACCTGGGCCTTGGCCGTAACATACACATTGCGGCGACTGGTGTGGCCGGTGTCGGGGAAAAGGTCTACCGTCTCCGTGCAGTTACCCGCGCGTCCGATCGTCATGGCCAGGTTATGCCGGGACAGAAACGGATCGGTAGCGACTCGCACGACCGTCAGCCGGAGACCGGTCCCTGGGATTTCAGTGGACGCCGGCTCCGGCACACCGCTATTGCACGCGCTCAACAAGCCAATCGCAGCGACGAGGATATACCGCCGCAGGAGTCGCATTACTTCGCCGCCGGAATCTTCGGGGCAGCGCCAATGGCATCCAGACCCGCTTCGGCACAGGCATCGTCTAGATGAGTCCCGGGCGCACCGCCGACACCGATCGCACCAACCACCTCTCCACCGATCTCGATCGGCAAGCCGCCGCCCAGCATCAGAATCTGCTCATTCATATCCCGCAACGCCTGTAGCGTCGGCGTCCGGCTCATGAGATCAGCCAATTCGCTCGTCGCACGACGCAAACTCGCTGCGGTGTACGCCTTCTTTCGACTGCTATCAATGGTATGCGGACCAGCTCCATCCGCCCGTCCCATCGCGCGCAGCAAGCCCGCGCGATCGACGACCGACGCGCTCACGCGATACCCGTCTTTCTTGCAGGCATCGACAGCAGCCTGAGTGGCCCGTTGAGCCAGGCTCAAGGGCAAGACTGATTCTTTCGGCATCTCTTGGGCGACCGCAATGCCAGGCCCGAACATCAGACTTCCAACAAGGACAGCACGCCGCAGCAACACGTGATCCATACGACACCCCTTTATGTATAAACAATGAGCGCAAGCGAGAATGAATCAAGAGAGTAGTAAGGCGGACGGGGACTGTCAAGCACGTATCATCTCGCGGAACGGCCTTGATCTCCTCGGGAGATTGCTCACGAAAGTGATTGGGAGAAAATACTGCCACGGACGGGAAAGAAAGAGCGGAGGAAGCGCAGGACTACATCCAAACGACACGTTCCTGATTGAGGAGATAATCGATGACTTCGATACTCTCACGCATCTGGGTCTGAGCCTTATCGGACATCGGGAGGACCGCTCCGACGAGCTTCCCAGACTCCATGTCTTCCAGAGAAGGGATTCCGTCACCGGATCTGGTATCGAAATCCTGTCGGAAGCTGGCCAATGGAAACCTCCTGGTAGATGCTTATCGGCCCTACTCTCGGTTTTCTTGAGAGGCGTGAGGTCGGGAGAGCAGAACCGTAGAGAAAGCATACCACACGGTTTCAATCTGTCAGGGACACAGACCATCGCGTGATGTTTCAACGACTTTAGCGCTTGGAGGAAAGCTTTTGAACGGGAGGAAGCGCACCGAGAAATGGGAACTGGCCTCTATTAAGAGCCCCGCTATCTGACCGAAGCCGGAAATCGTCGTGCTCCGCATCGACGAAGCGAGGATCACCTAAAACGTCCGAATCCTGTTTCAAATCAGGCGCGGGAGTATTCGGAGATCCGGCGCGCATGTAGTCACCTTCGCTGTTAAACAGCGCATTGAACGAGGTCGTGACCCGGCTGGACGGAGCGACCAGAAAACCGACCTTATTCAGGCCGATAACATTTCCGGACGCATCGCTCTGGGACGCACCGAGAAAGGCTGCTCCGCCTCCGTTTTTCACAAGGGTGTTGCCGACCAGCGAGGCCTTCGCCTTGTCGTTCACCACGACGGCTTCGAACAGACTCCGGATAATGACATTTCGTTCCAATCGCACGTCCGACTTGCCGGCAACATTCACCCCATGGTCGTTGTCATGAATCACATTACCAACCAAGACAGCTTGTGAGTCGGAAAACTGCACGCCCGTCGTCTCGCTGCCGCCGATTACACAGTCTTCAATGCGCACATCCTGCACCTGCTGTCCGAAGAGCATCCCCTTGACGTGAAGATTACGCAGCGTGATCCCCTTGCCGTTAAAAATCCCGAGCGCGTGACCGCCATGCTCATTGATCGTCAACCCGCTGATTTCGATATTGGTGGCCCCATACGGCCACTTCCCTACGTGCAGCACCCCCACAAGGTCTTCGCGGCCCAACATCGTGACCTTGTCCACTCCGGCCCCGATCAGCTTGATCTTGTCCTTGCTGTGGATGGTGAGGTCTTGGGCATAGGCGCCAGGCTTTAAGAATACCGTGTCGCCTTTCTTCGCGGCATCCACGGCCTCCTGGATCGACGTGAAGTCCCCAGTGCCATCGAGCGCGACGGTAATGGTTCGAGGAGCCGTTACTGAAGGCTCTTCCGCCCAAGCCGGACTGGCCAAACTCAACAAGCACCCGATTGCGAACATCAGATTGCGCATAGGTTAGGTCTTACAGGCGCACACGGCAGCCTGTCAACCGTGTTTCTTGTGAGGTCGGCACCCCCGTGATAAGCTCCGCCGCCATGATCCTAGTGGGACTCACAGGCGGCATCGCCACCGGCAAGAGTACGGTCGCCGGCATGTTCAAACGCTGCGGTGCCGTGATCATCGATGCCGATGCGCTGGCGCGGGAAGTCGTTCAACCAGGCAAACCAGCCTGGAGGGAGATCGTCAACGCATTCGGCAAGACGGTCCTGAACCCTGATCGCACATTGAATCGCCCGGCCTTGGGTGCGAAAGTCTTTGGGCATCCTGCCAAGCTGCGCCAACTTGAGCAAATCATCCATCCCCGTGTCGCACGCGAACAGATCAGGCTGACGAAACAAGCTGCCAGGAAAGATCCCAAGGCAATCGTGATCTACGACGTTCCCCTGCTTTTCGAAGCCGGTATCGACACACGCATGGATACCACCATCGTCGTGAACGCCGACCGTGAAACCCAAATCGCCCGCCTTAAGAAGCGCAACGGCCTCTCCCGCGCCGAAGCCCTTCGACGGATCAAGAGCCAGATGCCGCTGACAAACAAATGCCGCCGCGCCGACTATGTGCTAGATGGAACTCTTTCGCTTCCACAACTCAAAAATCAGGTTCGGTCCCTGTACCGATCAATACGTACGTCAACCTGACTTCCCCTCCCCATGCATTCTCTTTTCTCACTGTGTTAGATTCCATTCCCATGCACAACGTTGTCATCATTGGTTCAGGACCGGCCGGATTGACCGCCGCCATCTATACGGCGCGCGCCAATCTGTCCCCCCTGCTCATCGAGGGCTGGCAATCCGGCGGTCAACTCACGACGACGACCGAAGTTGAGAACTATCCCGGTTTCGCCAAAGGCATCATGGGCCCGGAGTTGATGAAAGAAACCCGGGCGCAAGCCGAGCGGTTCGGCACCGAGTTTCTCACCGGCGATGTCACAGCCGTGGACCTCGCACAACGGCCGTTCACTTTGACCATCGATGGGGAGCAAACCGTCCAAACCCAGACGGTCATCATTGCGACCGGCGCCTCGGCCATTCCCATCGGCCTCAGGAACGAATCAAGACTGACCGGGCACGGCGTCTCCACTTGCGCGACTTGCGATGGGTTTTTCTTCAAGGGGAAGGAACTCATCGTCGTCGGCGGGGGCGACAGTGCACTGGAGGAAGCAAACTTCCTGACCAAATTCGCCACGAAAGTTTCGATCGTCCATCGGCGGGACAAACTGCGCGCCTCAAAGATCATGCAAGACCGGGCTCTGCATAATGAGAAGATCAGTTTCATCTGGAACACGGTCGTCGAAGACATCCTGGGCTCGGAAGTCGTCACCGGCGCGCGGCTCAAGAACGTGGTAACCGGAAAAATCGCTGACGTTCCTTGTGCCGGCGTCTTTGTCGCCATTGGCCATCGACCCAACACCGCGCTCTTTGCAGGGCAGATCGACATGGACGAAAAGGGGTATATCCGGACGCACACCGGCACGGCTACGAATGTCCCGGGCGTCTTCGCCGCCGGCGACGTGCAGGACTCGACCTATCGCCAAGCCGTCACCGCCGCAGGCTCCGGCTGCATGGCCGCCATCGACGCGGAACGTTTTCTAGAAACACCTGGCCATAACCTCTGAACTTCCTGGGGATGCTCAAAACAGTCGTCCAACAAGGCCGCAGGCGAGGCAAACACCGGAGGCGTACCCTCTGGGGTACGTTGAGAATGTTGGCAAGCCGAGAACGAATCCAGAGGAAAGGCGCGTCTTGGCGCGCCTGGGCCGGGCGGGTGAGAAAGCGGCTATTTTCAGCATCCCACTAACACCATGAGATGCGCCATCGTCCACTACCACGAACTTGCCCTCAAAGGTCGCAATCGCGACTACTTCGAGGATCTCCTGGTTCGCAACATCCAGTTGGCCCTCAGCGATCTTGGGGTCAGGCAGGTCGAAAATCTTCGCAGCCGCATCCGGGTGATCCTTCCGTCAGAAGCCAACCGTGACATCATTCGCCAGCGGCTGTCCCGCGTCTGCGGCATTGCGAACTTTTCACTGGCCGACTCCGTGCCGCTCGATCTGGCGCACCCCAACTTCGAGGCTCTCAGCGCGGCCATCATTGACGAGCTTCGAACGAAATCCTATTCGACCTTCCGCGTGACGGCGAAGCGCGCCGATAAGCGCCTGCCGTTGACGTCAATGGACGCGGAACGCATCGTCGGTGCTGCCATCCACGAACAGACGGGCAAAGCCGTCAGCCTCAGAGACCCCGACATCACCGTCTATCTTGAGATGCTTTCCCGGGATGTCTATTTCGCAATCGAAAAGACCCCGGGCCCCGGAGGCATGCCGGTGGGAGTGAGCGGCAAGGTCGCCTGCCTCATCTCCGGCGGGATTGACTCGCCGGTCGCGTCCTATCGCATGATCAAACGCGGCTGCCGCGCCCTCTTCGTTCACTTCTCGGGCCGGCCACTCGTCAGTCGCGACTCGGAAGACAAAGTCCGCGATCTCGTGCAGACGCTCACCGCCTACCTGCACAAGTCCCGGCTCTACGTGATTCCTTTCGGAGAAATTCAACGCGAGATCGTCCTGAACACCCCGGCGCCGTTTCGCGTGGTGCTCTATCGCCGCATGATGCTCCGGATTGCGGAGGAACTCGCGAGGCGGGAACAGTGTTGGGGCCTCGTCACCGGAGACAGCTTAGGCCAGGTGGCGTCTCAGACCCCTGAGAACATTTCGGTAGTCGAAGAGGTGGCGGGCCTGCCGATCCTGCGGCCGCTCATCGGAATGGACAAACTGGAAATTACGGACGATGCGAAACGGATTGGCACGTACGAAACATCCATCGAACCGGATCAGGACTGCTGCAAACTGTTCACCCCGCCGCACCCCAGCACCAAGACACGCCTTGAGGAACTCCTCAACATCGAACGCGCGCTGGATATCCCCCGTCTGGTGAAACAGGGAGTCGAGAAAGCCGAGCTGTCGGAATTCATCTTCCCTGCGTAGCCCGGACCAACGCCTTCTCTCTGACAATCCGAAAATGCGTTTCCAGCTCCTGGCGCATCGCGACGGCAATGACCCAATCAGGCACAAACGTCTCGATCTCGACCAGCAACTCGAATTCCGCCTTCGTGTGTGTCCCTCCTTCTGCCGGAGACAAGGTCCACACGCGGCGATATTGCTTGAAATCTCCGCCCTTCAGTTCGGTCAACAGGCCACCGGTCGCCAGCGTCCGGGACTCGCTCAGCAGACGCCGCTCGCCGGCGAGCAGGGCATGTTCGATCCGGATATCGGTAAACACGCTGCCAGGCTGCTCACGAATCTCCGCCATCCGCATCCGCGTGTCAAAGAGGTTTGGCCAGTGGGCATAGTCAGTCAACATCTGCTGTATGATCCCCGGTTCGACCGGAAAAAGCACCGTGGCGGTCGCCTTGACCCCGCCGGTGGCCTGCACCTTCACCTCAAGTGAGACAGGATCACCGGGCCAGCACCAGATCGGGCTCAAGACACCTATCACGGCGAGACACGAAAGCAGTCGTTTGACCATGGCGCGATTATACCGGCCCCTCCCAGGGCCCGCGAGCAGGAATCGCAATTGACCGGGACAAATCACTCTGTGCTAGGATGCGTCATGCATCGCGCGTACTCAATTCTGCTGTGTCTGTTCGTGACGACCGGGCTTCAGTTTCCCCTGGCCGATACCGCCTCTGCCCAGCTGATGCAGGAATCGACCGCGACCACCGAACAGTCCTGCAGCTTCGGCATGGGAAAAGGTGAACCCTCCCACAGTTGTGCCGTGCCATTCCCTCCGGGCTGCCGTGTGGCCCAAGCTCCCGGCTCCTCCAAACCCTGGACGACCATCTCAACCGGCGGCCGGTTGCTGTGCCGGTTCGATGACAAACAAACCGACTGGAAGACCAAGATCACCGGGGCCTGCAATCGTTGCCAATCCGGTCATTGTTCCGCCCAGTTCAGCGTCCGCTACGATTGTTCGCCCCAACAGTAACCCTATGCCCCTCACTCGGGCGATCAAACAAGCAGCCCTCGCGCTCGGATTCGACGCCGTCGGGATCGCCCGCGTCGACACCCCCGGCTCACCGCAAACAACGCTCGCCACACGGCTGACCCAGTGGCTCCGGCGCGGCTACCACGCCACCATGGCTTGGATGGAGCGAGCGCCGGAGAAACGGGCTGACCCGCGCATCGTCTTACCTGGCTGTCGCTCCATCATTTGCGTTGGAATGAATTACCTGACCGACGAACGGGCCGACGAACAACCGGGATATGGCCGCATCGCCCGCTATGCCTGGGGGCGGGACTATCACGACGTACTCGGCGCGAAACTCAAACATCTGGAAGCACGAATCGCCACATTGGCCCCTCAGGCGATCACCCGGTCCTACGTCGATACCGGGCCGATCATGGAAAAGGCCTGGGCCGAACAGGCAGGGCTGGGCTGGATCGGCAAACATTCCAATCTCGTATCGCCGGACCATGGATCCTGGCTGCTTCTGGGAGAAATTCTCACGACCCTGGAATTGGAGGCCGACGAACCGGCAACGGACCTCTGCGGGAGTTGCACCCTCTGCATGCAGGCCTGTCCTACCCAGGCCATCACAGATCCGTATGTCGTCGATGCCAATCGCTGCCTCTCCTATCTAACGATCGAACATCGCGGAGAAGCCGCCACGATCCCGAACGACCTGCAGCGGCAATTCGCCAATCGTATTTTCGGCTGTGACGATTGCCTTGATGTCTGTCCGTTCAATCTGCGGGCGGGCTTCACCCGGGAACCGGCTTTTCAGCCCTCACCGCTCACACAAGCGCCCTCTCTGGAAAAACTGGCCCATATGGATGAGACGACCTTTCGTTCATCCTTTCAATACAGCCCCATCCGCCGGGCAAAACTGGTCGGACTCCAACGAAATGTAGCCATCGCCAGAGCAAACCAGCCGCCTTCTCCCTGAGTTCGGCGCCCCCTCCCCCTCTTTCATTCGGCCACAATGAAGAGTAGGCTGTCTCTAGTCGATCGGTGGTTCGCCAGGAGTCCTGACCAAGGAGCCCTCCGAATGAACCCTACGACAGTCCTTCTGATTTCACGTGATCCTCACATCCGGCGTGCCCTTGAGCAGGTCGTCCCCTCCCATGCCACTCTGCTCAACGTATCCGATGTGGCAGCGGGCCTCCGAGAACTCCACCGCCAGAACCTCGCACTCATTCTGTGCGAAGGCAGCCCGGAAACCGGCAAACCCCTGCTGCACCAGACCATCCTGCACCCAGGTTCTCCACCCGTCATTCTGATCGGACCGCATGATTCGGCGCGAGACGCGGTCGATGCCATGCGCGCCGGCGCCGCTGACTACCTGACCGCGCCTATCACGGTAGCCGACCTTGATGCTGCCGTTCGCCGCGCACTGTCTCTATCGAGCCCGCCGCTCACCGCCAAGCGGCCGGCGGACCGCTTCGACCTCATCATCAGCCGGTCCCCGCAGATGCAGCTCATCAAGCAATTGGCCCGTGAAGTGGCGCTGACGGACGCCACCGTCCTGATCACCGGGGAGAGCGGCACCGGCAAGGAACTCTTTGCCCAGGCCATTCACTCTGCCAGTCCACGAGCGCTCGGCCCGCTCATCGCGCTGAACTGTGCCGGCATTCCCGAACATTTGCTCGAGTCGGAACTCTTCGGCTATCACCAGGGCGCCTTCACCGACGCCAAACACACGAAGCCCGGACGGTTCCAACTCGCCGAAGGCGGCACGTTGTTCCTCGACGAAATCGGGGAGATGAGCGCCGCGGCTCAGGCCAAACTGCTGCGAGTCCTCGAAAATCGCACGATCGATCCGCTCGGCGATACGCACAGCCACAGGGTAAACATCCGAATCATCGCCGCGACCAACGAAGACCTCCCGGCTCATATCAAGACCGGGCGATTCCGTCTCGATCTCTACTACCGGCTCAATGTGTATCAGCTCCGCATTCCTCCGCTGCGCGAACGGCTGGAGGACATCGAGCCGATCCTGCATTACTTTCTGGCGCAAGCGCGCCGTGACCACGGCTGTCGCATCACCGGCATCAGCCCGGAGGCGTCAACCGTCCTCCGGCGTCATCATTGGCCGGGCAACGTCAGGGAGCTTCACAACGTGGTCGAGTGGCTTACGATTACCTGCAAGGCCAATCAGATCGAACCCCAGCACCTCCCGGCCTCCGTCAAAACCGGCAAAGCGCCCGAGCAGCCGAACGCCGAACTCAAGCCCTCGCTGCTCGCCTTCGGTCTGTCGTTTCAAGACATGGAGAAGAAGCTGCTGGAGGAAGCCCTCGGCAAATCAGCCGGGAACGTCTCAGAAGCCAGCCGGCTTCTCAAAATCACGCGCAACACGCTGCGCTATCGCATGGCCAAACACCACCTGTCATAGCGGGATGCTGAAAAAGATGATGGCGCAGCCCGGCTGGCCCTTTTCGCTTGCTGAGTGCCCAATCCAAGCCACCCTCAAGGGAATAAGCGGAGAACAGAGCGCTTATTAGGGGGGGGGTTGCATTGCGAGATTACCCCTGCGGGCAGCAACCGAGTCCATCACCGAGACTCAGAGCACCTTCCAGACAAAACCTAGGGCATCTAAGCGCCGACGACGGTCTGGTGACATGGCATCTCTGGTGCGGCGCTGCACGCCGACCCACTGCCCTAACCGAAAGCCTTGTTCGAGATGGCTCTTAGGCACACGACCGTGTCCTTCACGCTGGCGAAAGATTTCGAGGAAACAGAAGCCTTCTTCCCACTGAGCAGTACGGGCATCCCACACAAACCCCAGTGCGTCGAGCCGCTGACGGCGTTCGGGCAGCAATTTGTCTTGGGTTGCGCGTTGCACGCCAACCCACTGTCCTAGACGAAAGCCTTGCTCACGATAGCTTGTAGGCACACGACAATGTCCCTCACGTTGGTGAAACAGTTGTAGATAGCGAAAGCCCTCTTCCCACGAAGTCGCGAATTTATTCCACACAAAATCCAGCGCGTCCAGCCGCTGACGACGTTCGGAAGGCATGGTGTCTCTATTTTGGCGTTGTTTGTCGACCCACTGTCCCAACCGAAAGCCTTGCTCACGATAACTTGTAGGTACACGACAATGCCCTTCCCGATGGCGAAAGAGTTCCAGGAAGCGAAAACCCTCTTCCCACGAAGCGGTCAAAACATCCCATACGAATCCCAGCGCGTCCAGCCGCTGACGACGTTCTAGTGACATACTATCTTTGTTGTCGCGTTGCACGCCAACCCACGTCCCTAAGCGAAAGTCTTGCTCGCGATGGCTTGTCGATACGCGGCAATGTCCTTCCCGCTGACGAAAGCTTTCGAGGGAGCGGCAGCCCTCTTCCCACTGAGCGGTACGGGCATCCCACACGAAGCCCAGCGCGTCGAGCCGCGCACGGCGGTCTGGCAACAGAACGTCTCTGGTGGTGCGTTGCACGGCAACCCACTGTCCCAACCGATAGTCTTGCTCGCGATAGAGTTGAGGCACGAGACAATGTCCTTCTCGCTGGCGAAAGATTTCGAGGGAGCGGAAACCTTCTTCCCACTGAACGATACGGGTATCCCACACAAACCCGAGTGCATCAAGCCGCTGACGGCGCTCGGGCAGCATGGTGTCTTGAGCTGTGCGTTGATTGGTGACCCACGATCCTAACCGAAAGCCGGAGATTGGGTCGCGGTAGCTATGGGGCATGAGACAGTCCCCTTGAGCCTTGCGATAGCATTCGAGGTAGCGAACGCCCTCTTCCCACCAATCCTCATGTCGATCCCAGACGAAGTCGAGCGCGTCTAGGCGCTGGCGGCGTTCGGGTGGCATGGTGTCTTGGGCTGCGCGCTGAACGGCAACCCACGATCCTAACGGATAGCCTTGCTCGTGATGGCGTTGAGGCACACGACAATGCCCTTTAGTCTTGCGGTAGCGTTCGAGATAGGCAATGCCTTCTTCCCACTGAGCTACAAATTTATCCCATACAAACCCAAGCGCGTCGAGCCGATGACGACGATCTGGGGACATCCTATCTTTGTCGTCGCGTTGATGGCTAACCCACGATCCTAACCGAAAGCCTTGCTCGCGATGGCTGATAGGTACGAGACAGTCCCCTTCCCGCTGCTTATAGTCTTTGAGCCGCCCGTACCACTCATCCCAACTGCTGCCAATGCGATCCGCGATGGCAATACTGATGCTGGTATTCAGGCGCTCCAGGTCAACCGCAGGACCAATGATTTCCACCTTCTCGTGTAATCGCCTGAGATCAAACGGTGCGCCAGCGCCTTTGCGCTCTCGCAGTTCACGAATAATGTCGAGTAAGTCCTCATCATGCTCTTGCATGGCATTGAGTACATCGGCGACTTGGTCAAACGCTTCGGACTCAATTGCCTCATCCAGACTCTTCTGCTTGCAGTCAGCGGCAAATAACGGCACCACGACATAGCCCAAAGTCTTGGTGCTGGCTCCTCGCGGTTTTCGCATCGCTCGTCCCGTCGCTTGGGCAATATCGATACGGCTCTGTTTGGGATCGAGAAATGCCACCATATCGACCGCCGGCACATCCACCCCTTCGGTCAGACAGCGCGCGTTGGTGAGCACCCCGTTCTCAGCATGGCGAAAGGCATCGAGCAGGGCTTTTCGTTCGGAACTTCGTTGTTTGCCATGCACATGGCGCACGTCATAGCCGTTGAGATAGCGTCCGATGCCATGCGTGGTGTCACTGGCAAACTCTTCTGCCGCTTTGACGCGGCTATGAAAGGTCAGGGCTTTTGTGGCGCCTGTTTTCTTGACCGCTTGCTGAAAGGCGAGCAGATTGGCTACCCATCGTGCCTGCACGAGAGCAGTCTTGACCAGCGTAATTCCGTGTTTCCACGCAAAGTCACTGACCATATGTTTGTCGATGAGCGAAATGACGACTTTATACGGGCAGATAATGTCCCGCTTCGCAGCACTCGCAAACGAGAGCGTATGGGCGCGTATGCCGTAGACCTGTGGATCGTCCATCGACTGAATGCGAAACTCGCCTTCTTTATCGCGATGGCGAATGTCGTAATGACGGGGAGTGGCGGTGAAGAACAGCCGCTTCCTGATGCGTAGGCGCTCATCGGAGAGTGCATAGCTAAACGCGCCACCCTCTCGTCCTGTGGTTTTGTGGGCTTCATCAAAGATGCCGATGTCAAATGTGTAGCCTGCTGAGCCTGCGCCCACCACGGGCGACGACTGATAGGTCGAGAAAATGACTTTCACCTCATCCGTGGGATGGGCGAGGAAACGGGTGACTTCATCGGGGTTGGTATCAATGCGAAACTCAACATCAGAGGGACGGACTTCTAATTCATCATTCGCTAAGCCTACGGTTTGATCTGAACAGACACAGAGATAGCGAAAGCCTGGCGTAAAGGTGTGATGCTTACTCCACTCACCCAGCGTCTGTTGGAGGAGCGTCAGGGACGGCAGCAAGACGAGCACGGTTTTCGGTTGTGCGTCTTGTGATGCCCACAAGGAGACCAGGGTTTTACCTGTACCGCACGCCATGACGACGGTAGCGCGATCATGTGTGTTGAGCGCCGTCTTGATGTCTGCCAGTGCGGCGGTTTGATAGGGCTTGGGGGTGGCAGGAGACCGCGGCAGCGGCCTTGCTTTCAGCCACGCTTCAATTCGGGCGAGATCCTCTGGTTCAAGCGCACGAAAATCATCGCCGCGGACCAGCCGCATCCCGCCACGATTGAGCGCATCGTCAGCGAGTTCGCTGGCAGTCGTGAAGATGACGCGCTCAGTAAAGCGTTCGGTGATGCCGAGGAACGGTGCGACTTCGGTATAGGTGAGATAACCCTTCTGGCGGTATTTGACTTGATAGGCGACATGCGTCCCGAGGCGGCTTTCATACACGCCATCAATCCCCTTCGCATCGCTGGGAAGATTGTACTGTTGCCGTAGCGTCAGGGGAATGTCGCCCACGACCCAGTGGGTGACGCACTGCATAATGGATTGAGTGGCGAGAAACCCTTCGACGAAAATCTCAAAGACATCGCCACGGTCTTTCTCCTCCGCAATGCCATTGACTCGTTGCTCGAAATCGTGGAAGGAGGTGAGTGCGTCAAAGATGCCTGTCGCGATCCAATGTCTCGCTTTGACGTGCTTGGCGGACATGCAGTTTCCTCTAGACGGAGAAATCTCTGCGGACAGCGGCATTATAGCTGGTTACTCACGTCAACCGCCTTGAGAAAGTTCGCAGCCATCGTCGAGAGTTTCCTTGCCCTCAAAGCGGAGGTCCGAGGAAGAGAAACAGTCTTGACTATCAAGTGCGCTGAGGCTGTTCCGTCCGTCAGCGCGTTCCACCAGAGCTTTCTCTGCGCCGCATCTCCCCCAAAGGAATCGCCAGACAGGCTTTTAGCGCGCGCATCGAGCGACCACCGCTTCATCGTGGGGGCGCTGCGAGCAAGAAGGATGGTTGTCTGCTCCCTCACACAGCCTTGGCCGGCTTGAGATGCAGCTCCGCCTGCACTCGTTCAAGCACAAAGAGTTTCAGGAGCGTCTGGTAGGGGACATCGCGCTTGTTGGCCAATGTCTTGAGTTGGTCCAGAAGAGATTTTGGCAGCCGCAGCGAGATCGTCTCCGTCGATGGCTTGAGCTTTGGAAAGATCATCCTGCGGCTTTTGGAGTAATCGATATACTCCGTTGAGTCATGCGACGCCCAAAAGGCGGCTTCCTGCGCGTCACTCTTGAACGTCGGTTTCGGCTTTAACTTGCTCATCGTACGTCCTCCGTTCCTTCACACTCATGTCTCTCGCCGAGATGACCCGCACTCTTCGCTTGCGGATGGTGAACACGAGAAAGAGCCGCCGGCCAGCGTCGGCTTGCCCCAGCACATAGTAGCGGGCCTCAGTGAGAGAGTGGACGTAGTCATCGGCCACGACCAGCGGGAGATTGAAGAACGCCTGTTCGCACTCCCACGGAGTAACGCGATGCTTATCCCAATTCTTCGTGAGATTCGCCTCATCCCAATCGAACCCTTCAAGCCCCAACAGTCTCTTCATGCGCGCCCTAGTCTGTATACGATAACAATATACCGACCTATTTCACCTCGTCAATACTACTCCTCTCATTACCCCGCAAGACCTCCTTACCGAATCGACACGATCGTCACTCCATCCCCGCCTTCCGCCCGATCACCCGGGCGCGTGGTGGCCACATACGGAGAGTCTTTCAAAGACGCTCGTAACGAGGCTTTCAGCTTGCCCGTCCCATGTCCATGAATGATGCGCAAGAACGGAGCGCCGTCCAATGTCGCCCGATCCAGCGCGGCAATGACGTGATCAAGCGCCTCATCAGCCGCCTGCCCGCGCACATCGACCACCGTCTGTTCGTCGAGACCCAGCCCACCGCCGGTTGAAAACTTGCGCGGAGTTGATGCGGACGCGGGCGACAGAGGTGTTGGCGCCGCCGCACCGGATGCAACGCCAATGAGGTTCGCCACCGTGGCCAGGACTTCACCTTCGCCCACTTTCACCCGAACGCGTTTCTTCCCCTGCGGATCTTCGAGCAGAATGCCGGTCATACCCAGCCCGGCGATTTCCACTTGGTCGCCGATTCGGAGCTGTTCGACCGGAATCGGTGCGCCGGCAGGAACCAGTTCGTGTTTGGTCTGGATTTCCAATTCACTGAGACGCTGGGAGGTCTCCTTGGCCTTGATCAGCTTCTGCTCGCGCTTGAGGGCATCGACGGTCGCCTGCACCTCCGCCCGCGCCCGCTGAAACTGCTCGCCCAGCTTCTTCTTCAACCCCTTCCGCGCTTCCAGTTCCGCCTCTTCCAAGCGTGCCTGCAACGCCTTCGCTTCAACGGCGGCGCGTTCGGCCTCGACTCGCGCCTGCGCCGCCCGTTCCACATCGTCGGCCAACTGCCGCTGTTTCTGCTGGAGATCGACCATGAGGTCTTCCAACCGTCGGTCATCCTTGGGCAAGCGCTGACGCGCATCGTCCAAAATCTTTCCATCCATCCCGAGACGACCGGCGATCTCCAATGCCGACGAGCCTCCGGGCACACCGAGAAACAAGCGGTAGGTCGGCGCCAAGCGAGTCACATCAAACTCAACACTGGCATTGGCAAATCCCGGCATCGTTTGGGCCAGTTCTTTCAACGGTCCGTAGTGAGTCGTCACCACGACTTTCATATTCAGCGATGCGAGGTGGCACAACAGGGCTTCTGCCAGCGCCGCCCCTTCCTGCGGATCGGTCGACGTCACCGGTTCGTCGAGTAAGACCAGCGACTGTCCGGTATCCGCCCCGCTGCTCAGCGACCGTGCCGACTCTGCGAGCAATTGCACCATCTGCGACATGTGGGCGGAGAAACTCGAAAGGTCACGGCTCAGATCCTGTGCATCACCGATGTCGGCATAGAGCGCTGGGAAGATGGCCATCTCCGACTCGGGGGCACAGGGGAGATGCAACCCCGCTCGCACCATCAGCGAAAACAAACCGACAATCTTCAGCGTGACCGTCTTGCCACCGGTATTGGGACCGGAAATAACCAGGACGCGAATGGACTCATCGAGCAGAATATCGTTCGCCACAATGTCATCTTTTGCCAGGATCAACAGCGGATGACGGGCCTGTTTCAGCAGGACCCGCCCCTGCTCATTCAACAGGACGGGATTGGCCTTGAGCCGCCGGCTGAACGCCGCCTTCGCCTGCACCGCATCAAGCTCCGCCAGTCCTTCGACCCCGGCCTGCAACGCCTCCGCCTGCCCGGCCACCAGAAGCGTGAGCTCGCGCAGGATGCGCCGCACTTCCCGCTCGATCTCCAGATCGGCGACCTTGATCGAGTTGTTCAACTCCACCAGCTCGCGCGGCTCAAGAAATACCGTCGCGCCGCTGGCCGACACATCGTGCACAATCCCCGGCATACGCCCTCGCATGTCCGCCTTCACCGGCAGCACATAACGGCCTTCCCGCTGAGCGAAATACGTTTCCTGCAGAACGTCCTCGTATCGACTGGAGTGCAGTATCCGATCCAACTGCTCGCGCATACGCTGTTTCAGTTCCTGCGCGGCATGGGTCAGGCGCCGCAACTCCGGCGTGGCCGATTCTTTGATCGCCCCATCGGGCTGAATCGCGGCGTCGAGCGCCCGCGTTATCTGCTGAAGCTCGCGAGTCGATTGCAGGCCCTCTGCCAGAGCCACCACCATAGGGACCTCGTGTGCATGGCGAGCGCAAAAGCGCGCGACCTCGTCCATCCGTGTCAACACGAGTCCGCAGTCCCGCAACTCCAGCGCCTCAAGCACGCCCCCCTTGCTGGCCCGTTCGACGAGCTCGCGCGTATCCGGAAACGACAGCACCGGGGCCGGATCACTCCCATCGCTAAGCCGCAACCACTCCGTCGTCTCCTGCTGACGCCTGACAAGACCCTCTAGATCATTACCCAGAGCCATCGCCCGACAACGTGCAGCCCCCAGCGCGGATTGAGCTCCTCGTGCCAGGCACTCAAGGACCTTCGGCCACTCCAATGCCTGCGCGGCTTTCTCCGACAGCGTATCCGCCATCCGTCCCTCACCTCCCAAACATCACTCTTTCCAGCGGGAACTCTAGCGAAGAGGGATCCGGAGAAGCAACCCGCCTTGCGCCACACAGCCCCCCTTGTTTCTACTGAGGCCACCGTTGGGGAAAAGGCCTCAAATACTGGGGTTTCTTCACGTATTCCTACCTTCGTATAGCTTGACAAGGGTTCGGACCGCCGATACTATCGCGAACACGATTGCCGGTGATCTGCGACCGGTTTGCTATTCAGTAAAGGACATGACGACATGGCTATTCGCGTAGGAATCAATGGATTTGGGCGTATCGGACGAAACGTATTGCGGGCTTCCCTGGGAGACCCGGCTCTGGAATTTGTCGCCATCAACGACCTCACGGATGCGAAAACGCTCGCCTATCTTTTGAAATACGACTCTGTACATGGCACGCTCGGCGTCAGTGTGGAAGCCAAAGGGGATCAGATTATCGTCGATGGCAAGCCGATCAAGGTGCTGGCCATTAAGGACCCGAAGGAACTCCCCTGGAAAGAGCTCAATGTCGACGTGGTTATCGAATCGACGGGGCGTTTCACCGACCGCGAAGGCGCGGGCAAGCATTTGGCGGCCGGAGCCAAACAAGTCATCATCTCGGCGCCCGCAACGGATCCGGATGTGACGATCGTGCTCGGCGTGAACGACAGCACCTTCGACCCGAAGACTCATCACATTATTTCGAATGCCTCCTGCACCACGAACTGCCTCGCGCCGGTCGCCAAAGTGTTGTTGGAAAATTTCGGCATCAAGCACGGCGTCATGACGACCATCCACTCCTATACCAACGATCAGCAATTGCTTGATCTTCCGCACAAGGACCTGCGGCGCGCACGCGCGGCCGGCATGTCGATGATTCCGACCAGCACCGGCGCAGCCAAGGCGCTCCATCTGGTGATCCCCCAGTTGAAAGGCAAATTGGATGGGTTGGCCATTCGCGTCCCAACCCCGAACGTCTCCCTGGTCGATCTCACAGTGGAAACCGAGAAAGATTGCACCATCGAGGAAGTGAACGCGGCCTTCAAGAAAGCCGCCGACGGCCCGCTGAAGAACATCTTGCTCTATTCGGAAGATCCGATTGTCTCGATCGACAAAAAAGGCGACCCGCATTCAGCGACCCTCGACGCTCCGCTTACCAATGTGATCGATAAGCGCATGGTCAAAGTCACCGCCTGGTACGACAACGAGTGGGGCTACTCCTGCCGCGTGCGGGACCTGATCAAGCTCACCGCGGAGCGGGCCAAAGGAAAGTAGCCAACGGGCGATCGGCATTCACGCGGGATGCACGTCTGAACGCGACCTGCTGCGGAGGCCTGTAAAGGAGCTCTCATGAATTTGCGCAAGCAAACCATCGATGACGTCAAGCTTCGAGGAAAGCGCGTGATCATCCGCGCGGACTTCAACGTTCCCCTCGACGAGTCGCTCCAGATCACCGACGACACCCGCATCCGCTCGACGCTGCCGACGATCAACCGTGTCGTCGACGAAGGCGCCATGGTCATTCTTTGCTCTCACCTGGGACGCCCGAAGGGAGCGTTTGACCCGAAGTATAGCTTGGCCCCGGTAGCGAAGCGGCTGAGCCGGTTGCTCGGCAAAGAAGTGATCTTCGCGCCGGATTGCATTGGGCCCGCCGTCGAGAAGCTGGTCGCAAAAATGAATCCGGGCGATGTGATGCTGCTGGAGAATCTTCGTTTTCATCCGGGCGAGGAAAAGAACGATGACGCCTTCGCAAAGGCGCTCGCGTCACTCGGCGACGTCTTTGTGAATGATGCATTTGGCGCCGCGCACCGGGCGCACGCCTCAACCGTCGGGATCACCAAATTCATCAAGGCTTCGGCTGCGGGCGCGCTCCTGAAGAAAGAAATCGAGTACCTGGAAGGCGCCGTGGAAAATCCGGTGCGCCCGTTCGTCGCCATTCTCGGCGGCGCCAAGGTGTCCGGAAAAATCGGGGTCATCGAAAACCTGGGGAAGCGTGTCGACAAGGTCATCATCGGCGGCGGTATGGCCTTCACCTTCCTGAAAGCCAAGGGCCTGGAAATCGGCAACTCCCTCGTTGAAAAAGACATGCTCGATTTTGCGCGAGGCATTGAGGAGCATGCCCTGTCCCGGGGAGTGAAATTTTATCTCCCCGTCGATTGCGTCGTCGCCGCCAGCCGTGAGCCCGGCGCTGAAACGAAGATTGTTCCCGTGCAAGAAATTCCTAAAGGGTGGTACGGGCTGGATATCGGGCCGGCGTCCGTGAAGTTGTTCAGCGAGGCCCTGCAGGATGCCAAAACGATTTTGTGGAACGGTCCCATGGGAATGTTCGAAATCGATGCCTTCGCCCGCGGAACGCTGTCCATCGCCCATGCCGTGGGTAATGCCTATGCGTTGACGATCGTCGGAGGCGGTGAAACCGCCATGGCCATTCACCGGGCAGGGGAATCGGACAGCATCTCCTTCATTTCAACCGGCGGAGGCGCAGCCCTCGAACTTCTGGAAGGCAAGCAACTCCCCGGATTGGTCGCCCTCCCGGACCGAGCCCTCTAGACATTTGAGCCCACGTTCATCGTACGTCAGAACGAAGGACACTGTGCGCATACCCCTGATCGCCGGCAACTGGAAAATGAACAAGACCGCCTCCGAGGCGGCAACATTCGTCCGTGAGTTGGTTCAAAGGAAACTCCCCGCCTCCGCCGTCGAAATCGTCATCGCCCCGCCATTTACCGCGCTGGACTCCGTCCGTCAGACGCTGGGGTCCGGCTCATCCATCGGCCTGGCTGGCCAGAACCTCCACTGGGAGGACCACGGCGCCTATACCGGAGAAGTTTCCGCGCCAATGCTGAAAGATCTTGGCTGCCGGTACGTCATTCTCGGACACTCTGAGCGACGCGCCCTATTCGGCGAAGGTGACGACGTGATACGGAAGAAACTCGCTGCAGCCTTTCGGCATGGGCTCAAGCCGATCCTCTGCGTTGGTGAATCGTTGGACCAACGTGAAGCAGGACGCACGACAGAGATCATCACCGGACAGCTCAAGGAAAGCCTGGCAGGGTTCGAAGCCGCACAACTGGCGACCCTCACCATTGCCTACGAGCCGGTCTGGGCCATCGGAACGGGAAAAGCCGCATCGCCGGAACAGGCGATTCCAGTGCATCAGACCATCAGACAACTCTTGCAGCAGGAATGGTCTTCCGCCATTGCGGAGGGAACCAGAGTTTTGTATGGCGGCAGCGTCACACCACAAAACGTGTCAGATTTTCTGGCGTCGGAAGAGATCGACGGCGCATTGGTCGGTGGGGCTTGCCTCAAGGTCGAGTCCTTTGCTAGTATCGCCACTCTCGCACAAAAACGATCGGGGCATTAAGCATGTTGTATACGCTGGTAGTCATTCTTCATGTGTTTGTCTGCTTCCTGATGATCGGCGCAATTTTGCTGCAGTCGGGAAAGGGAGCGGAAATCGGGGCGTCTTTCGGCGGCTCAAGTCAGACCGTCTTCGGAAGCCGTGGCCCCGCGAACTTCTTGAGCAAATTGACCGTCGGCGTCGCCGCGGTCTTTATGCTGACATCCTTTAGTTTGGCCATTCTCGCCAAGCAGCGGAACTTTGCGTCAACCGTGATCGATCTCAAGCCGAAAGAAACTTCGTCCGCCCCTGCGGCTCCTCCGGCCCCCGCGACAGAATCGCATCCGGCGGGGGATGCTCCGGCAGCCGCGCATTGATCCAACCTCTTTACGCAATTACAACGTTCCATCGATAGAGTGAGGCCCGCCTGCGAAGACTCGCAGGCGGGCCTCACTACGTTGCGATTATACCGAGACTCTGCCCCAGATCAATGTTCAGAGAAGCCCAATGGATCGAGCTATCGACTGTGCAGAGCTCGACAGAATTGTCAGATGCGGGTAATCCAGGATTCGTGCGCAGGATCCTCCCCGCGTACGATGGCAAAGAAGGCCTTCTGCAACGCGAGGGTAATGGGACCGGGCTTGCCCGTTCCGATTCGTCGATTGTCTATCTCCCGCACCGGTGTCAGTTCAGCCGCCGTGCCGGTGACGAATACTTCGTCGGCCAAATACATTTCGTCGCGGGTAAACCGCTCTTCCGTCACAGGGATATTCCGTTCCCGCGCCATGTCGATAATCGAGTTTCGCGTAATGCCTTCGAGAATGGACGTTAAGGGGGTGGTTTTGATTTTCCCGCGACGCACGATAAAGATATTTTCTCCCGTGCCTTCGGCCACGTATCCCTCGGGATCGAGCATGATGGCTTCATCGTACCCATCCGCTTTGGCCTCGCGCTTCGCCAGGATTGAATTCACATAGTACCCGGAAATTTTTCCCCGCGTCATCGACACGTTCACATGATGCCGGGTGAAGGACGACACCCGCGCACGCATCCCGTTGGCCAACGCCTCGTCACCGAGATAGGCCCCCCACCGCCAGGCGGCCACCGCCACCCTGATCGGGTTGTTGCCGGGATGCACGCCCATCGCCCCATAGCCGATGTAGACCAAGGGCCGAATGTAGCAGGCATCCAAGCGGTTCGCCCGTACGGTCTCCACAATCGCCTCGGCAATCTGTTTGCGATCGTAGGGCATCTCCATCATCCCGATATGCGCAGAATCAAACAGCCGGTCGACATGCTCCTGAAGCCGGAAGATCGCAGACCCCGATTTACCTTTGTAGCAACGGATTCCCTCGAATGCGGCCAATCCATAGTGCAGGGAATGCGTCAGAATATGGACATTGGCCTCAGCCCACGGAACCAACTTGCCGTCCATCCAGATCTTGTCAACAGGCTCTAACATCGACGAACTCTCCTCTGTAAACGAATCCCCACTGGCGGCGAAAACGAGCGCAAACTATAGCCTGGGCCTTGATAGGGGTCAAGCAAGCCCCAGCCTCCTCGTTGGCATTGTTCGGGGAAGTACCTTCTCGCGGAAAGAAAGACTAGGACGAAGCGCAGTAAGACCGCAGTCTGGCGCTCAAGAAGCTTCCCACCCGCTCCTCACCATCCGGAGCCAGCGTCACAATCTTGGCTCCGAAGAGCAGACCGCGAACCCATCGGACCACCACGCGCTGAATCTCCACAGGCTCGTCTTTATCAGGAAGCGAGAGACGCAGGACGAGCTCCATGCCGGGCACCACCTGATGATCACCCAGGACACGCATCCCATTCCTCGACATATTCACCACCGTCCCCTTCCCGAGAAACTCTCCCCCCATGTAATAGAGGAGACACCGGACCGGAATACGATGGTACGTTCGAATCACAAATCGCGTCGCTTGGGGCATGTCGCTCACCTCGCCGGGTAAAAATCTGGTATACATAGCCGGTCGCACGGCTGTTTGGGGGAGTCTCAGAGTACTGCCAATGACTCACGCCCTCCTAGCCCCCAAAAGAGGGTAGGAAGGAACCTGCACCAGTCACAACAATGGACGGGTTCTGAGGGAAGTCCCGGTCATTCGCTTGACACTCGGATCACCCCTCTGTTATATGAGCCGTTCTGCTTTGGAGGAGATATAGGACATGTACGCGATTATTGAAACGGGCGGGAAACAGTATCGAGTCGAGTCTGGGTCACTGTTGCAAGTGGCCACACTTGAAGGCGATGTGGGATCAACGATTGAGCTCGACCAAGTCCGGCTCGTGCACGGAGACGGCGGGGTGGTCATCGGACAACCTCTGGTGAAGGGCGCGAAAGTCACAGCGGAAATCGTCCGGCACGGACGCACCCGCTCGATCACCGTGTTCAAGAAGAAGCGACGCAAAAACTACCGGCGTACCCGCGGGCATCGTCAGGGCTTTACGAGCCTGCGCATCACCGGCATTGCAACGGCATAAGCACTTTATTGAGAAGGACCTGCCATGGCAACAAACAAAGGCGGCGGATCGTCACGGAACGGACGGGACAGTAACCCACAGTATTTGGGCGTCAAGGCCTATGGCGGCGAAACCGTCAAGGCCGGCAGCATCATCGTCCGTCAACGTGGAACCAAGTTTTTCCCCGGGTTTAATGTCGATCTCGGACGGGATCACACATTGTTCGCGCGAGTGACCGGCGTTGTGAAGTTCGAAGGTGGAGAAGACCGACGGAAAGTCAGCGTCTACCCTGCCCCTGTCAAAGCCTAACTCTCTTTTCTTTCGCGCTCACTACTCGGCTCAAAACCACCCTGACCCTCCCCTATCGGGGGCAGGGTCAGGTATACTCTCGACTCTGAACGGGGACATGCCATGTTTGTCGATGAAGTAAAGGTCTTTGTAAAAGCCGGGCGAGGCGGAGACGGCTCGGGCAGTTTCCGTCGCGAAATGTTTGTCCCACGCGGCGGGCCTGACGGCGGCGACGGCGGAAACGGCGGCGACGTCATCTTCACCGCCTCACATCGACTCACGACCCTGCTCGACCTCCGCTATCAGAAACATTACGAAGCCGAAGACGGACGGCACGGCGGCGCCTCCCATTGCAGCGGACGCCGCGGCAAGCCCGTCACCGTCGCACTCCCCGTCGGCACCGTAATTTACGATCAGGAGACCGGCGAAGTCCTAGCCGACCTGGTCGCCAACGGAGAGAGCGTCGTCATTGCCCATGGCGGACGTGGCGGACGCGGCAATAGCCACTTCGCCACTCCCACGAATCGTGTACCGACCCACTTTGAACACGGCACCGAGGGCGAAGAAAAGCACCTCCGCCTCGAGCTGAAGCTCTTGGCAGACGTCGGACTCGTCGGCTTTCCGAACGCCGGGAAATCGACCCTCATCGCGGCCATTTCATCTGCGCGTCCAAAGATCGCCGACTATCCCTTTACGACACTGATTCCGAACCTCGGCGTCGTCCGCTGGGGGACAGACCGCAGCTTTGTCGTCGCCGATATTCCCGGGTTGATCGAGGGCGCCTCCGAAGGCAAGGGGCTCGGCTTTCAGTTTCTCCGGCACATTGAACGCACCGCGATGATTCTCCACCTCGTGGATGTGTCCGAATGGGCCCCGGATGAACCGGTCCAGAGCCTGGAGGTCATGCGGCAGGAATTGGATGCCTACGACGAATCGCTGAACCACCGCCCCTGCGCGATCGTGGCCACCAAAATTGATATCAGCGGAACGTCCGACCGCCTGAGCCAGCTCCAGGCCTACTGCAAGAAGCGCAAGTACAAGTGTTTTCCCGTGTCGGCCGCCACCCGGGAAGGGCTCACCGAACTCATCGCGTATGTCGGGAAACAAGTCGAGTCCCTGAGGACGACGCCGTGCGAGACGAACTCCTAAAACAAGCCACACGCATCGTCGTGAAAGTCGGGAGCAGCCTGATCGCCTCTCGAGAGACCGGGTTGCGCCCCGAGCAGATCGAGCGATTGGCCGGCGAAATCGCCGCCTTACGCGCAGACGGGCGAGAGGTCCTTGTCGTTTCGTCCGGCGCCATTATTTCCGGGATCAAAAAGCTGCAACTCAAAGAATATCCGAAGAGTCTCCCCATCAAGCAGGCCGCCGCCGCCGTCGGACAGAGCCGGCTGATGTGGGCCTATGAAAAAGCGTTTGAGCCGCTCGGCATTCAAGTCGCCCAGATTTTGCTGACTCACGAGGACCTCGCCGACCGCCGCCGATTTCTCAACGCCCGCTACACTCTCACGGCCCTGATCGGCTTCGGCGTGCTGCCGATCATCAACGAAAACGATACCGTCGCCGTCGAAGAAATCCGCGTCGGTGACAACGATACGCTCGCCGCGCAAGTCGCGCAGCTGGTCGATGCCGACCTGCTCGTCATCTTGTCGGACGTCGACGGCATGTTCACGGATGATCCGCGCAAGAATCCCGACGCGACGCTGATTCCGCTCATTCCGGATATCACCGAAGAAGTCGAACGCAAAGCCGGCGCTTCCAGCACCTTCGAGGGGACCGGAGGCATGGCCACGAAAGTACGCGCGGCCAAGAAGGTCGGTGAATACGGCGTCGCCACATTGATCGTCAACGGCCAACAGCCCGGCTTGCTCCCCAGAGTCTTGAAAGGGGAGCCCGGCGGGAGCCTCTTCCTCGCAAAGGAACGCCGCCTGAACAGCCGCAAGCATTGGATCGCCTTTACCCTTCGTCCGCGCGGACACATCCGGGTCGATCAGGGAGCCGTCGAAGCCCTGACCCTGCGTGGAAAGAGTCTGCTCGCGTCAGGAATCATTGAGGTCACCGGGCAATTCGACTCAGGCGATCCGATCAGCTGCATCGATCAGGACGGAAAAGAGTTTGCCAGAGGTCTCGTGAATTTCTCCTCCGACCTGCTGGGCCGCATGAAAGGACTGAAGACTCAGGACATCCAGCAACAGATCGGCCCACAGGAATATGACGAAGTGATCCATCGCGACAATCTCGTCATCTTATAGGCGCGAGTGCTGAGCCATGATTGCCCCCGATTCTGCCCCCTCAGTACCCGACGCTCAAAATTCACACCCACGACGCCTCGGCCTCTTCGGCGGCAGCTTCAACCCCATTCATAATGGCCATCTGGCCATCGCCCGGAAAGCGTATGAGATTCTGGCCCTCGACCGGACGCTGTTCATTCCGACGGGCGATCCTCCGCACAAGCAAGACAGCGCCCTCGCCCCGGCCCATCACCGATATGAAATGGTGCGTCTCGCCATCGCCGACACGCCAGGATTCGAGCTCTCCGATATCGAAATCTCACGCCAGGGGAAATCCTACTCGATCGATACCGTCCGTGAACTTCAGCGCCGGTACGGATCGAGAACCAGGCTGTATTTCCTGATCGGCCTGGATGCGTTCCTCGACCTAGCCAGTTGGCGAGAGCCCGATGCGCTGCTGGCGGCCTGCTCGTTCGTGGTCATCTCCCGGCCGGGTCAGTCGTTCCAGAGCTTGACCGCTCTGCCCTTCCTTCGACACGTCAGCCCCAACCAGCTGGCGGCGTTGGATACCGGGGCACTCGATCGGCTTGACCTGCCGCTCCCGTCCGGACAGACGATCATTTGCTTGCCGCTTCCGCCCTCTCCCATTTCTGCCTCCGACATCAGACACCGCATTCAGCGCGGGACAATGCTGGCAAATTTGTTGCCGCCCCCTGTGGAATCTTATATACTTCGCCAACAGTTATATCGGGAGGATCAGCATCGCACGCACATCTAAGGTCACAGCTATTGAAATCGGTCGAGCGATGCTCGACAAGAAGGCCCTGGATGTCCAGATCCTGCACGTCGGTCCGTTAACCTCGGTAGCAGACTACCTCGTCATCGGGTCAGCGGAATCAGATCGGCAGACACGCGCCATTGCAGACCATGTCAGCGACGTCCTGACCGGCCAGGGAGACCGGCCCCTCAGCGTCGAAGGCACCACATCAGGCCAGTGGGTCTTGATGGATTTCGGCGACGTCGTCGCGCATATCTTTCGGCAGGACGCCCGCGAGCACTACGCGCTGGAGCGTCTCTGGAGCGATGCGAAGCCACTGAGCATTCCGGAAGAGAAGCCGGAAGAGAAGCCCGAAAAGCCTGTCGCACCAAAACGGCGCATTATCGTCAGGACACCCAAAGCACGAAAATCGGTCTAGACCATGTTCAGACTGCTGCTCACCATCTTCCTCATCAGCGCCGGCGTCTTCATCTATAGCTATTTCCGTGAGCTGAACCCCGGCATGGTGATGGTCCGCACGAGCTCTGCCGTGGAATTTGAACTGAGCCCGGTGACGCTGGTGCTCATTTCCATGGCCATCGGCGCCGTGGTCGTGACCTTCGTGGTGGGCTTACAGCAAACTGCGCATGCCATCATCACCTGGCAAAGCAGCCGCCTGGCGCGACGGAAAGAAAAAGTGGACGCCCTGCACCGCGAAGGCACCCACGCCTTCATGTCCAAGCGCACGGTCGAGGCCATGAGCCTCTTTGAGAAAGCGCTGGCGATGGATCCCAATCGCGTGGACTCCCTGCTGTGGCTGGGCAATATCTACCGCTCCGAACTCAACTACGCCGAAGCCATCCGGCTGCACCAGCATGCCCATCGCGTCGACGATCGAAACATCGAAGTCCTGCTGGAGCTGGGGAAAGATCTGGAAGGCGCCAAGCGCTATGAAGACGCGCTGCAGGCCTTGCAGAAGATTCTCAAGATCGAACCGGATAACCTGACCGCCTTGATCCGCAAACGCGACCTGCTCATCCGCCTGGAAAAGTGGAGCGATGCGCTGGAAATTCAACACCGCCTGTTAAAAGCGAATCTGCCTGAATCGGAAAAGCAGGCCGAAGCGGATCTCCTCGTCGGCTGCATGTACGAAGTCGGCCGCCAGCTGCTGGAGCGAGGGCACCCCGACAAGGCCCGCCGGTATTTCCGCGGCGCTATCAAGAAAGAACGGAGCTTCCTGCCGGCCTACATCGGCATCGGGGAAATCCTGATCCATGAAGGCAAGACGAAGGACGCGGTAGAAATCTTGAAGAAGGTCTACAGCCGGACCAGAAGCGTCATCATCCTCCATCGTTTAGAAGAACTGTTCCTGGAGCAAGGCGAGCCCAGCGAGATCATCCGCGTGTACCAGGAAGCCCTGCAGCAAGACCCCCAGAATCCCGTGCTGCAGTTCTATCTGGGGAAACTCTACTATCGGCTTGAAATGGTCGACGAGGCGTTCGACGTACTCTCCACGATCGAAGGGCCGCAGGACCATTTGCTCGACTACCACAAGATCATGGCCAACCTGTACCTGCGCAAGCAGCACTTCGAGCAGGCCATCGTCGAACTTAAGAAAGCGCTCAGCTTCAAGAAGCGCGTCATCGTGCCGTACATCTGTACCCAGTGCCAGCAGGAATCATTGGAATGGTCGGGCCGCTGCCGCCGCTGCGCCCGCTGGAATACCCTCACAGCCCTCCCCTGGCTCGAAGCCGGCCAGCCGGCCGCAGGCGCAGAGAGTGCTCCATCTTCCGCCCGCACCGTCCCCTACCAGGGCATTGCTTCTCCGTTTGAAACCGTGTAGGTTTTCTTCCGTCCCGATCTCGTACAACCCGTATCGATCAAACCCGTTTTCTGCACGCACGACTGAAAGGTGTCTGTCATGACCGATTACATGCAACTGGCGAACAAAGCGCTCACCGACGAGCCCCTCACGAGAGCGGAATCGCTGTCCGTGTTGGACGCACCGGATGACGACCTCCTCGCCTTGCTGCATGCCGCCTTTCAAGTCCGCTCGAAATACTTCGGCCGCACCGTCCGCCTGCAGATGCTGCAGAACGCCAAGAGCGGCGCCTGCATGGAAGACTGCCACTATTGCTCGCAATCCGCCGTCTCAAACGCGCCGATCGAACGCTACAATCTGCTCCCGCAGAAACAGATGATCCAAGGCGCGCGCGAAGCTGCCGCCTCGAAGGCCCAGCGCTATTGCATCGTCATCAGCGGACGCAGCCCGTTGGATCGTGAAATCGATGAAATCGCCGGAGCCGTCCGGTCGATCAAACAGGAAATCCCGATTCAGATCTGCTGCTCGCTCGGCTTGATGAGCGATGAGCAGGCCAAGCGGCTGAAAGCCGCCGGCGTCGACCGCGTGAACCACAATCTGAACACCAGTGAGGCCTTCCACGAGTCGATTTGCACCACACATACGTTCCAGGACCGCCTTTCGACTATCAAGAACGCACGCGCGGCCGGATTGGAAATCTGCTCGGGCGGGATCGTCGGCATGGGGGAAAGCAACGAGGATCTCATCGATCTGGCCGACGCCCTGCGCGACGTGAAACCCGACTCGATTCCCTTGAACATGCTCAATCCGGTAGAAGGCACGCCGTTGGAGAACATCGCCGCCCTCACGCCGCAGCGCTGCCTCAAAGTCCTCTGCCTGTTCCGCTTTCTGCATCCGCGCACGGAACTCCGCATCGCCGGCGGACGTGAGCACAACCTCCGCAGCCTCCAACCCCTCTCCCTCTACCCGGCCGACTCGGTCTTCGTGAATAACTACCTGACGACACCAGGCTCCCCAGCACCAGAAGTCTGGGGCATGATCGAAGATCTGGGCTTCAAGATCGAAGTGGACTACCAGCAGCCGGTGGCGAGCTGATCGATCTTGTAGTCTTTCATCGCTTCGGCGAGCATAACGCCATGCGATCATCCAACGCGGTACGAAAAACCATTCCAGCCACCGAAATCAGGCGTCGAGGACTCTCTGTCATCGACAACGCGCTGAAGCGTGGGCCGGTCCATGTCCTTAAGGACAACGAGCCCACCTACGCCATCCTGGCCGAAGCGCAGTACCAGGAATTGACCGAGCGATATCGCAAGTCATACGTGACCCGAATCAAACGATCCTTGACAGACCTCAAGGAAGGGCGCATTCGTCGCATCTCTACCAAAACACTCATCGATGCGCTTGAACTCGAATCCTGATGTACGCGCTGGCCACCCCGAACTAAAGAAGCCCCTGGCTAAAGTCCTTAGAAGCCTAGAAGCCGATCCATTTCAGCCACACCTCCGACTTCACGCGCTCAAAGGCGAACTGGAAGGGCTGCATGCCGCCAGCCTGACTCATTCGCATCGCATCACGCTTTACCTTGAGAGTGACCAAGAAAGAGATCGTCCTCCTCGACATCGGAACACATGACGAGGTATATCGGTAGCGAGCCATCTCCATACCGAGGAGCAAACATCAACAAGCGATCGCCTAAGAAACAATCTCCGAGCGCCTTTTCACAAGCCGTCGGACGGGCACTCCGAAGAGCCGCCAAGGTGGCAAGGAAGACCGCCCGGATGCATGGCACACCGATCTACGTGTGAAAAAACGGCAAGGTCGTGGCAAAGAATCCAGGACCGTTTCTCCTCGCAGATCAGTGACTCCATAGACTTCAATGTTGCGACTTTGGCCCGCCCCGCTCACTACCCGCACTTGCGCCACCTTCGCGTGTTGTTTCCCACCCTGCCGGATTGCCTTCAGCGATACCCCCTGACCCCCCAAAGGCGGGGTGATTTCCTGGCAATAACAAGGTATTCTGCGATCGCAATGCTAACTTCTTACCACACCAAGTATTTCGCCCACGAACTCACGAAACGTTGTCCATCCGATAGCATCGAAAAGCTCGCAAGCGCGTTAGTGGATGCACAGGTAGACCTCAACCCACATCAAATCGAGGCTGCGCTCTTCGCATTCCGATCGCCTCTCTCGAAAGGGGCTCTCCTTGCAGACGAAGTTGGTCTGGGAAAAACTATCGAAGCTGGTCTCGTGCTTTCACAGATATGGGCTGAGCCGAAGCGCCGCGTCCTGGTCATCACGCCTTCAAATCTCCGCAAGCAATGGCACCAAGAGCTTCAGGAAAAGTTCTTCTTGCCCTGCCGCATCTTGGAAACGAAGTCCTACAACGCCACCGTGCGTCAGGGGCATGTCCGTCCGTTCGAGTGCGACGACGTAATCATCTGTTCCTATCAGTTCGCCCGCACCAAAGCGGCAGAGATCAGCCTCATGCGTTGGGACCTGGTTGTCATCGACGAAGCTCACCGCTTGCGGAACGTCTACAAGCCGGGCAACATCATCGCTAACACAATAAAGCAGGCGCTCAAAGACGCACCCAAGCTCCTGCTTACCGCCACGCCGCTGCAGAACTCGTTGCTCGAATTGTATGGGCTGGTCAGTGTGGTGGACGACCGCATCTTCGGCGATCTCAAAAGCTTTCGAGAGCAATTCGCCAATCTGCACAACAAGCCGACCTTCGATATCCTGAAAGCCCGTCTGCAGCCGATCTGTAAGCGGACGCTTCGCCGTCAGGTGTTGCCCTATGTGCGCTATACCAAGCGCTTACCCATGATGCAGCCTTTTACGCCTGCGGAAAATGAAGATCGGCTCTATCATTTAGTGTCCGACTATCTCCGTCGGGACAATCTGCAGGCCCTCCCGTCGAGCCAACGGTCCCTGATGACCCTTGTCCTCCGGAAGCTTTTGGCCTCGTCTTCGTTTGCGATCGCCGGAGCGCTTCATTCAATGAGCCAGCGCCTTCGCGAACGCCTTCGTCTTGCCGAAGGGCCGAACCCCCTTGAAGAAGCCCTGGAAGAAGACTTCGAAGCTCTGGACGAGATGGCGGAAGAGTGGGAAGAAGAGGCGGCTGCGCCTGAAGCGCTCACTCAAGCCGACCGCAAAGCGATCCAACAAGAAATTGACGACCTCGAAGGGTTTCAGAAGCTCGCCGTGTCGATCACCCACAATGCGAAGGGGCAAGCCCTCCTCACCGCTCTGCGCACTGCCTTTGGCAAGGCAAAAGAATTGGGAGCGGCGCAGAAAGCCATTATCTTCACAGAATCCAGGCGCACACAGGAATATCTCCTCCGAGTGCTTGCCGACAGTCCGTGGAAAGACCATGTCGTCCTCTTTAACGGTTCGAACAACGACCCGAGATCGAAGGAAATTTACCAAGAATGGCTCCAGAACCATCAGGGAACGGATCGGATCACCGGATCGCGTTCGGCTGACCTGCGCTCAGCTCTCGTGGACTACTTCAAGGACCAGGGGAAAATCATGATCGCCACCGAAGCCGGAGCCGAGGGGATCAATCTCCAGTTCTGCTCGCTGGTCGTGAATTATGATCTGCCGTGGAATCCCCAGCGCATCGAACAACGCATCGGCCGCTGCCACCGGTACGGACAAAAGCACGACGTCGTCGTGGTGAACTTCCTCAATCAGAATAACGAGGCCGATCAGCACGTCTTTCGGCTGCTCTCTGAGAAATTCCTGTTGTTTGAAGGAGTCTTCGGGGCCAGTGACGAAGTGCTGGGAGCGATTGAGTCCGGCGTGGATTTTGAAAAGCGGATTAACGACATCTATCAACGGTGCCGGACACCACAGGAGATCAGGACCTCATTTGAACAGCTCCAGGGAGAGCTTGGCACCCAAATCGACGAAGCCATGACTCGCGCGCGCCAGCTCCTGTTCGAACACTTCGATGATGAGGTACGAGAAAAGCTACGCGTGAGCGACGAAAGCTCACGGCTGTACTTGAATCGATATGAGCGCATCCTGATGCAACTCACTCGCTTTGAGCTGCGCGATCACGCCGACTTTCTTTCGGACACCTCGTTCCGACTCAGCTCCTGTCCGTTCAAAGGAGAGATCCCGCTGGGGCTCTACGAACTACCTCGTCGAACTGGAGAAGCACATCTCTACCGCTTGGCACATCCACTGGCAGAGCATGTGCTGGAGCAGGCAAAGACCCGCCAGCTCAACCCAGCAGAACTGACCTTCGAGTATGGCAAACATGACGGCAAAGTTAGCGTGGTCGAACCACTCGTCGGTAAGTCTGGTGTGCTGACCCTCTCGCTGTTTACCGTGGAGGCGTTGGATCAAGCCGAGGACTATCTGATCTCTACGGGAGTGACCGACGACCTGCCTGCGCCGCGCTCAGGCCTCTTTTTTGTCTACGCGGTCGAATGCGATGACGGAAGTCACTATATTGGTCAGACGGACGACCTGCCGCGACGTTGGGAGGAGCACAGTTCCGGAAGGGGTGCAGCCTGGACGGCTTGCCATAAGCCTATTCGCATTGCTCACTACGAAGAGTATCAATCACGGGCAGAGGCGGTGGAGCGAGAACGATGGCTCAAGACAGGCTTTGGACGGAAGTGGCTCAAGGGTGAAATTGAGACTGGTCGGGCGCGGCAGGCAGGCGGCGAGGTGTTGGATGAGGAAGCTGTCCGCCGGCTGTTCTCTCTGCCTGCCACAGTCACTCTGCCGGGAAGCTCATCTGTTGAGCCTCCGACTCTCCGTAAGCGGACGGAAGAACGTCAGGACGCTATCCGCCGCCACATCTCGCAACGCAATGCGGAATTCTTCGAGATTGAAGCCGACAAACTGGATGCCTGGGCCGATGACTTGAAAGTGGGCTTAGAACGAGAGATTAAGGAATTTGACCGGCAGATCAAGGAAGCCCGAAGGGCGGCCGTGGCAGCGCTCACCTTGGAAGAGAAGCTCGACGGACAAAAGCAGATCAAGGCGATCGAAGCCGAACGAAGCAAGCGCCGCAGGGCCCTGTTCGATGCCCAAGACGAGATCGATCGTCGGCGAGAGCAGCTGATCAATGAGATTGAGGGGAAGCTGCAACAAAAGGTAAGCTCTGAGCGCCTCTTTACCGTTCGATGGACAGTGAAATGAACTCCAAAGCACCGGCAGACTCCAAGGAACTGAACCGACTTCTCAAGCAGAGGGAAGGGCCGACGTTGGAGTTCAAGCGCTATGGCATCGCCCCACCCACGTTCGACGACTGGGGAGGATCCCTCGTGGTGACGTTCCGGGCGCCGATCATCCCGGGGGCCGGGGCCGAGCCCAGGGATCAAGTCGGGACCAAGTGGAAGCCCTGCGGCTCTGCCGTAAAGCGCAACCGTTGCTTGTGATGATGGAGGCCCTCGGGCGGCAAAACCGCACCAAGTTCCGCAACGGCCTCATCAAGCCACTGATCGAAGCGGGGCTGCTCGAATTGACCATCCCCGACAAACCGAACAGCAGGTTGCAGAAGTATCGGCTGACCGAAAAAGGCATGAAGGCGCTGAAGAAGAAGCGGGCATGAGAAGGCTAGCCCTGTTCGATGCACAGGACGAGGTCGATCGCCGGCGCGAGCAGCTGATCAGCGAGACTGAGGGAAAGCTGCAACAACGCGTCTCGCAGACGATGCTGTTCTCCATCCGGTGGACGCTGACATGATCTTCGAATCCTGGGGTCCCGACAGCCAGTACAGAAGTACGTGCTGACCTTGGCAGAAGCAAAAGCCGTTGCGGATGCAACGCCTCCCGATGATGGCAGGAGTAATTAAAGTCTCATGGCTCACAACAGACTGTTCCAACAGCTCTGCCGTCCAGAAATTATGCTAACCGGATGGCACTTGGCCCATGGGGATAGTCGCGACGATTTCGTCCTTGACCCCGTGGGTTACGTCGATTTTGCTTCCAGTCTAGATGAACGACTCAGAGAACCGGCCTGTCTGCGTGCGGACACGCACAGGCAGGCCACGACCTGTTCGACACCCGTGTCGTCTTTACGGTATTGATTAACACGGAGGAACGAGCAATGAGTCAAAAATTACTTGAGATCGAGCGCGAAGCCATTCGTTTGCCGATCAAGGATCGGGAAGCGTTGGCTGAACGCCGATTCTCCGCATGGCGGCGAGGGGTACGAACAGGGGTGCCGGTTGCGCGGGCGTTCAAACAGATTCGCAAGGATCTCGGCTGGTGAAACTGCTCGGTGACCCGGAGGTTCTGGGCGACATCATTCCCGAGGAATGAGAACCAGGTTTCAAAAAGAAGAAGAACCGATGAAAGGAAAACCAGCCTGCTGGGGCGATCCAATATGTCGATGACAAGGAAGTGGAACATGGGCTGGAAAAAGGAGAGCCGTCATGACGGAAGAGAATCTGCCTGTTCTAGGTGGCAAGTCTTTTGAGAGCCTGAAACTACTGAATGAGCATGGAGCCGAGTATTGGAGCGCTCGCGATCTTCAGCCGCTGCTCGGCTATAGCCAATGGAGACGTTTCGAGGATGCGATCACGAGAGCGATAGCCTCGTGTAAACAATCGGGAAATGAGCCTGCCAACCATTTTGCCGGCGCCGGCAAAATGGTGACGATTGGATCGAGGAGTGCGAGGGAAGTTCCCGACTTTCACCTTTCCCGATTTGCCTGTTACCTGATTGCCCAAAACGGCGACCCACGCAAGCCGGAGATCGCCTTTGCTCAGAAATACTTTGCCGTCCAAACACGCCGTCAGGAACTGTCCGATGGGCTAGCCAGAGACCTGGAAAGATTGGAGCTGCGGAAGCACACCTCCGAGGAGTTTAAAGCATTGTCGGGGGCCGCCCGTAATGCCGGTGTGCAGGATAAGATGTTCGGTGTGTTTCATGATGCAGGCTATAAAGGACTCTATGGTGGACTGGGAAATGAGGCGATTAAAAAGCACAAGGGCATCCCTAAGAATGAGCAACTGATGGACCGAATGGACAGCACGGAACTGGCAGCCAATCAATTCAGGATGACACAAACACGCGATAAACTGGCAAGAGAGGGTGTCGGCAGTCAGCACGTCGCCATCCAAACCCACGAACAGGTCGGCAAAGAAGTAAGGGAGGCCATCAAACGCATTGGCGGCACTCTCCCAGAAAAGATAAATCCCGCTGAGCACATTGCTCAGGTCGAGAAGCGAGTCAAAAGTACACCGCCTAAACTAGAGCTGGACGATAAAGATGCTCAGGGGCTGGTCGGTCACGAGGGAAAAGGGTGACCCAAAGAACCAAACTCGAACTCACCTGGATTGGGAAAGAGAACCGGCCGAAGCTGGAGCCGCGCATCCTGCTGGAGGACCGCGAGAAGTCCCATCACGCTTCGCATCGAGTCACTGAGCACGACCTCTTCGATACCGGCTCGCTTCAAGGTGCACGCGAGGTCGAACAAGGCAAACGCCGCCGGGCCCTGTTCGATGCTCAAGACGAGATCGACCGTCGGCGCGAACAACTAATCAACGAGATTGAGGGGAAACTGCAACAGCGAGTCGGCCAGGAAATACTGTTCGGCGTGCGATGGAATTTAGGGCGACTTCAAATTGTATTACCTGCGATACGGCATTGATCCAACGAGGTCTGAGAAACCCGTCGAGGACGATGCCTTCTTCATGATAGGATGCGCTATCAATTAGATATCCCTTGTGGAGTTAGAGGGACTGGCGGCTCTTCAGAAAGTAGTCTCGATATGGCAAGATCTGATCTTTTGATTTCCCTAATAAAGACAGGGAAAGACACCTCTAATCCACGTTTCCGTCAGGCTGTTGAAGCCCTAATTGCAGAAGAGCGAGCCAAGAAACACACTATGCTTGCAGATCAACTGACTGCTGCTTATGCCAACGGTGCTCATGGTCAGCCCAAGCCCATCAGTTCTTCTACATCTCCAGTTGGAGACTTGGTCTATGAGGCTTCCCCCGAACGTGAGTTTGATAGTCTTATTTTGCCGCCGATAGTGGCCAAAGAGTGTCGCTCTCTGATAGAGGAGCATCGACGTGCTGACCTTCTACGGTCTTTTGGCCTTTCACCGAGACATCGAGTGCTCTTAGTCGGGCCACCCGGAAATGGCAAAACATCTTTGGCAGAGTCTCTTGCACATGAGCTTATGGTACCCATGCTATCGATCCGATACGAAGGTATTATCGGAAGTTATTTGGGCGAAACAGCGACTCGCCTGCGAAAAGTTTTTGACTATGCCAGACAACGAGCCTGCGTCCTATTTTTTGACGAATTCGAGACCCTGGGGAAAGAACGCGGTGATGAACACGAAACAGGAGAAATCAAACGTGTGGTCAGTGCGCTCTTGCTGCAGATCGACAGTTTGCCCCCACACGTTGTCGTTGTAACGGCTACGAACCATCGGGAGCTGTTAGACCGCGCCGTTTGGCGTCGGTTTCAGCTTCGCCTGGAGTTACCTCGTCCTACACAGGAACAAGTAACCGTGTTCCTCAATCGCTTGTTTGCTCAATTGGAATTCGCACGCGGTCTGCGACCTGGTAGTTTTTCGAAATCATTTCGCGGCGCGAGTTATTCAGATATCGAGGACTTCGTGCGAGACCTCGCTCGCCGTTACGTTCTCACGATTCCTAACGGTAATGTTCAGAAAATCGCTCAGGAACGGCTATCCGCTTGGAAGTCCCGGGCATGTTCCGAGTCTCGTTAAAATAGGGGCTGCATGCCCGATAAACCAATCCTTATATTTCCCGCCGCGACTGTTGCTGCCAGGCAGGTCTTATCATCGGCATTTCCACCACCACCTCCGCGACGTCCAACCCAGGCGCAGCAGAAGAGACGGCTTGCTTCTCGTTTTCAAGCTCTCTCCCAGAGTTTTGGAATAGTCCGCGCAGACACGGCTGGCCTTGACCCAGAGCAGGTCGTCGTATTCGAAGTTGCAGGGTCCGTTTCAGATTTCCAGAATGTCGTTCGGCGAATCGGAGGAATGGAATGGCTTGGGGACTTTGAAGTTGATATTGCTGAGCCATCTCCAGCCTTCTTTGAACAGAGTGCCTCCGTGACACCACTGCCTGGACGCTTGTTCATTGTTATGAGTAACCAAGCAAAATTAACCGAAATCGTCCAGCTATGGAGAATCTGGTGTCGGTCAAGGGATGAAAAGCTACCACGTAACTTTGGGACGTTAGCCTCGATCTTCAAATACCTGAACGATGTGCGCCCATGGAGCGTGAGGGACCGTCTGCAAGAGCGCCATACTCTTGAATGGTGGAATGAATGCCTTGCCGAAAATAGAGCAACGATCCGTTTTGAAGTTGAGTTATGGTGCCGTCAATCGGCTGGAAAGCGAGCTGAGGCTTATGGACGGCTCCAGAATGTTGTTCGGGAAGTTCGTGGTCAGTGTATTACTCAATCTGCAATTCCAGAGATCGACTACCATGGTGTACTCGTCGATCTGCCTGCGTCTCAGGTCCAGGCTACTATTGATGCACTCAATGCAGGCCAGGACACAAAACTTCTGCGTCTGACAGACATCAAGTATTTCTGTTCAATGGGACAAGTTGCCATCGCCCATCCGGCCGAGTCGGTGCCGGGAAGCTTTCGCCAACAACCCATTCCCCAAGGTGATCCCGTTGTAGGTCTATTAGATGGTCTCCCGCTCGAAAACCATGCGACGCTACAAGATCGACTAATCATAGACGATCCAGATGAGTTTTCTACTCGATACAATGCTGGTGAGCAGCGTCACGGTACCGCGATGGCCTCCCTAATCGTTCACGGAGAACTGGATGCGAACGATGGTGCGCTGCAACGCCCAGTCTATGCACGTCCAATCATGCATCCCGGTCGCCCTGACATCTATAACATCCGATGGGAGCAGTTGCCAGAAGGAAGTCTGCCAGTCGACCTAACCTTTCGTGCAGTGCGGCGGATATTCGAAGGTGATGGGGTAACGCCTGCGGTGGCGCCGACAGTTAAGGCGATCAATTTCAGCATCGGAGACGCCAATCAGCTCTTCGATCGTGAGATGAGTCCTTGGGCTCGCTTGCTGGACTGGCTTGCCTGGAAATACCAAGTCGTATTCATCGTCAGTGCAGGTAACCATTACGAGGATATTGCTCTTGAGGTACCTGCAGCGCAGTTAGCGACCCTTTCCGACGAGAATCTGCGTGCACAAACATTTCGCGCTATGGCACGTAATCGCATAGAAAGACGCCTGCTTGCTCCGTCAGAGTCCATCAATGCGCTTACCGTGGGAGCTGTACACGCGGACCTAGGGCCTAATAGCCCAACGCCAACTATTGTCGACCCTCTCCGCAATGCCACCTATTGCAGCCCTATTTCTTCTGTGGCTAGCGGGTTTCGTCGTTCCATTAAGCCGGACATCCTCGTTGCCGGTGGTCGACAACACTATGTTCCACAGATAATGAGTGGCGGCTCTGACCCCGCCTTGCTCAAAATACCGCAAAACCAAACTCAGCTGGGTCAGCAGGTGGCCGCTCCTGGGGGAACAGCGATCCCACCTAACCACACCACGCGAGCCTGTGGGACCAGCAATGCTACGGCTCTGACCGCTCGCCGGGCGGCCCAATTGTATGAACAAATCAACGCGCTTCGTGCCGAACCCGGAGGCGACACCCTTTCGGATGAGCTGATCTCGGTTCTGCTAAAGGCTCTACTTGTTCATGGAGCTTCTTGGAGCGACCTTCAGTCCGTGATTGATGCTGCCTTGAATGAGCGAGACAATGGCACTGCGCGTTGGAATCGTGTGAAGCGTGCCTGTGCACAGTTTCTGGGATATGGCCAAGCTGACTGGGTTCGCGGCAGCGTGTGTACAGACCAACGCGTCATCATGCTCGGTTGTGGCCGTCTTAATACCGGCGAAGCACATGTCTATCGAGTCCCGCTTCCATCGGCTCTGAGCGCGCAGCGTGTTGGTCGACGGATGACCATTAGCCTGGCGTGGCTCACACCGATCAACACACGTCACCGTTCCTACCGGATCGCCGATCTGTGGTTCGACCCTCCAGTAGAACAACTGCAATTGAAACGACGCGACGTCGATCATAACGCTGCCACCCGCGGCACCGTCCAACACGAAATTCTGGAAGGCGAGCAGGCTGTGCCCATAGCCCAAGGCGACACCGCTCCCATACAGGTCAATTGTCGATTGGAAGCGGGGAGCACGCTTGCCGAGTCGATTCCATACGGTATCGCGGTAACTTTGGAGACTGCTAGCCCACTCGCGGTAAGTGTATACGAGCAAATGAAAGTTGCGCTGGAGGGCATCCGTGAGGCGGCACGTGTCCGTCCCATAGTCCGAGCTGGGCGTGCAAATCGGTAAACATGCGACTGATATTTTGAAATTGACGGAAGAGCAATGGCCAGCAAGACAAAGCTTGAGCTAACCTGGATTGGGAAGGAGAACCGGCCGAAGCTGGAGCCGCGTATCTTGTTGGGGGACCGCGAGAAGTCCCACCATGCAGCGCACCGGGTCACCGACCATGACATTTTTGATAACCGACTTATCTTCGGCGATAACCTGTTGGCGCTCAAGGCACTTGAGCAGGAGTTTACTGGCAAGATCAAGTGCATCTACATTGATCCGCCCTACAACACGGGTTCTGCTTTTACACATTACGATGACGGATTAGAGCATTCAACATGGCTCACGTTGATGCGATCTAGATTGGAACTTCTCTGGACCCTTCTCAGTCAAGATGGGACTTTGTGGATCTCAATTGATGATGATGAAATGCCGTACCTTAGGGTCCTAATGGATGAAGTTGCAGGTCGTGACAAGTTTATAGCGCAGAATGTTTGGCAAAAGCGCTACTCCAGAGAAAATCGGGAGGCCATTGGTGACGTCCATGAGTATGTCATTGTTTACGCTAAGGACCCGCCAGGATTCAAAGAACGGCGGAATAAAGTCCCCCTAACCGAAGACCAGGCAAAGGTATATAAAAACTCAAATAAGGATCCCAAAGGTCGGTGGCGCCCTATCCCTATGACTGCTCAAGAGGGACATGCTACCTCTGAGCAATTCTACGAAATTATTGCACCTGGGGGGAAAGCACACAGGCCTCCTGAAGGTCGGTGTTGGGGGCTTTCCCAGAAAACTTTCGAAAGGCTTCGATCTGAGGGGCGTGTGTGGTTTGGCAAGGATGGCAACTCACAGCCCAATATCATCCGCTACCTCTCTGAAGTAGAAGGATTGGTTCCCTGGACTTGGTGGCCAAGTGATGAAGTCGGGCACACTGACGAGGCAAAGAAAGAAATTCACGCCTTATTCGGAAAGATAGATGCTTTTGACACGCCAAAACCAGAAAGATTGATGCAACGCATTCTTACGATTGCAACTAATCGTGGAGAGTTGGTCCTCGACTCCTTTGGTGGTTCCGGTACGACAGGCGCAGTGGCGCACAAGATGGGGCGGCGCTGGATCATGGTGGAACTAGGCGAGCATTGCCACACGCACATTATTCCCCGGCTCAAGAAGGTCATTGATGATGAGGACAAGGGCGGTATCACGGAAGCAGTTGGATGGAAAGGTGGCGGTGGATTCCGTTACTACCACCTTGCGCCGTCGTTGCTGGAGAAGGACAAATGGGGCAACTGGGTCATCAATAAGGCCTACAATCCCGCCATGCTCGCTCAAGCGGTCTGCAAGCTGGAGGGCTTCACCTATGACCCAAGCGATGCTGTCTATTGGCAACATGGCCATTCCACAGAGCGCGATTTCATCTATGTCACCACGCAGAATCTGAGTCACGACCAATTGCAGGCGCTGAGCGACGAAGTCGGCGAAGAGCGCTCTCTTTTGGTGATGTGTTCGGCCTTCCGCGGTAAGCCCGATAAGTATCCCAATCTCACGATCAAGAAGATTCCCAAGACCGTGCTCACCCGCTGCGAATGGGGCCATGACGATTACAGTCTCAAGATCGAGAATTTGCCGAAGGCTCCGGCCCCCGCTGGCCAACAGGGACTCGACTTTGCCGAGGGGAACCCACGACGATGACGTTTCACTACTCGAAGCATGTGCTGGAAGAGCTGGAAAAGCGTAAACTGTCGCGATCGCTCTTGGAGGACGTGTTGCGTGCGCCGGAACAGAAGGTGCCCGAGGTGGACAATATCACATGCTACCAGTCGCGCGTGGAGATCGGTGGAAAGCGCTATCTCTTGCGGGCGATGGTCAACGACACGGTGAATCCCCCTGTCGTGGTGACGGTCTACCGCACCAGCAAGATCAGCAAATATTGGAGGAAGCCATGAAAGTGAAATATGACGAAGAAGTGGACGTGCTCACGATTGAATTCAGTGATGCCCCGGTCGAGGAGAGCGACCAGGACAAGCCCGGTGTTATTCTGGACTATGACAAGGACGGGAACATCGTAGGCATGGAAATCCTCAACGCCTCGAAGCGGGTGCAGAATCCCAAATCCGTCGAATACGCGGTTGCCTAGTTGGCCTCTCCGAAGCGGTGATCATGCAGTGATTCGGAACGATCACGAGGTGACCACGATTGGTACTGCTCCTGCGGCGAACTTGAACTGTATCACTCATTTAGCCGGGAGCCGGTCCAGGCATCGACTTCATCATTTTGCACGCCGGGAGACGGACCCCAGGGATTACGAGCAATGAGTGAGCTGGAGGATCAAGCATGAACAAAGAGCGAATCTTGTCTCTGTTGGCCGGCCGACGAGAAGACATTCTCGTCAGGTTTGGCGTGAAGAAGCTGGGCCTGTTCGGGTCGGCCGCCCGGGATGACATGCGAAGCGACAGCGACGTGGACATCCTGGTGGAATTTCAGGACGCTGCCACGTTCAACCGGTACATGGACCTGAAGGCCTATCTCGAGGCCCTGCTCGGAACTGCCGTCGATCTTGTCACAGAGGACGCCCTGAAACCGCGCATGCGTCCTCTCATTGAGAAGGACATGGTTCGTGTCGCGTAATTGGACTGAGCAGGTCCTCCACCAGTTTAGGGATCGGTCCCAGTAAGGCACCTGCGCGTCTTGGAGCCACATCAGCATGAACCGCCACGTGAATGCCATTGCCGGACGCCTGAGCCTGCGACCTCCGCAGCGGCACTCGCTGGAGATTCTTGATCGGATCACGGAGATTGTCCCGCCGAAGAAGGGAGCGGACCTCGCAGCTGCGCTGGCGGCGATCAAAAGTGAGTTCCCGACCGTCACGGACTTTGAGCGGGAATTCCCCTCTCTCTGCTTTGCCTTGGCCACCGGTGTCGGCAAGACCCGGCTCATGGGCGCGTTCATTAGCTATCTTCACCTTGCCCATGGCATCAATCACTTTTTTGTCTTGGCGCCGAACCTGACTATTTACAACAAGCTGATCACCGACTTTACGCCGAACACATCAAAGTACGTTTTTGCCGGAATCGCCGAGTTTGCAACCGAACCGCCAACGATTATCACGGGAGACAACTACGAGTCCGGTGTCGCGGCTCGCCACACGCCTTTGCCTGGGTTTGGGCAAGAGGTCCACATCAACATCTTCAATATTTCGAAGATCAACTCGGAGGTCCGCGGCGGCAAAGCGCCACGGATCAAGCGCCTGTCTGAATACATCGGCCAGAGCTATTTTGAATATTTGGCAGGCCTTGATGATCTTGTTTTGCTCATGGACGAATCCCACCGCTACCGGGCGTCAGCCGGTGTGCGGGCCATCAACGAACTGAAACCTGTGCTCGGGCTGGAACTCACAGCTACGCCGTTCGTGGAGTCCACCCAAGGCCCGGTGCCGTTCAAGAACGTGATCTATGACTATTCGTTGGCTAAGGCGATGGCCGATGGGTTTGTCAAAGAGCCTGCCGTGGTCACGCAGAAGAATTTCAACCCGAGTCAGTTCAATGCCGCTCAGCTTGAGCAGATCAAGCTGGAGGATGGCGTGCGTCTTCACGAGAACACCAAGGTGGAGCTGGAAACCTACGCAAGGCAGACAGGGCAGCGAGTAGTGAAGCCCTTCATGCTCATTATCGCCCGCGAGACGACGCATGCGGGACAGCTGATGAAACTGATTCAGTCACCTGAATTTTTCGAAGGCCGATACAGAGACAAGGTGATTCAGGTGGACTCCAGTAAGACGGGCGCGGAAGAAGACGAGATGGTTCAACGTCTTCTTGCCGTCGAAAGCCCAGATGAGCCGACCGAGATTGTGATTCACGTGAACATGCTGAAGGAAGGTTGGGACGTGACGAATCTCTACACGATCGTTCCACTCCGCGCAGCCAACGCGCGAACCCTCATTGAGCAATCCATCGGACGCGGTCTCCGGCTTCCCTATGGCAAGCGAACTGAGGTGAGCACCGTAGATCGCCTGAACATTGTGGCCCATGACCGTTTCCAAGAAATCATCGATGAGGCCAACAAACCCGACTCCATGATCCGTCTAGCCCAGGTGTTTTTGGACCCGGTGAATGATCTTCAAAAGATGCGAACGGTGGTCGCTCAATCAAAGATCGAGGAACAGTTGCACGGAGCCTCCCTGACTGGTCCTGCTGATGGGCCGCCGCAAACTACTCCCATTTTTGCGGGAGAAGCGGAGCGAGGGATTGCGCAGGCGGCGTACAAGATCATTCAAAAATACGAGAACCTGCCTTCCTCGAATGACCTATTAAAGCCAGAGATTCAGGCGAAGATTGTCGAAGAAGTAAAACAGTCCTTAACTCCAAGTCAGCAGGCCCTACCTGGCATGGCCGCTGTCCCCAGTATTGCAGAGGTTGTCGCCAAGACGGCTCAGCTTGTCGTGCGGCAATCGATCGATATCCCAAGAATTCTAGTTGTGCCAAGGGGTGAGGTGACCACCGGGTTTCATGCTTTTACCTTGGATTGCGCGAACATCCACTACCAGCCGGTCGAACGGGACCTGCTGATCCAAATTCTTCGGACTCACGAACAGGCGACGTTGAGTTGTGGTGCGCGGATGCAGCCTGAGCAACGGCTCGAAGATTACTTGGTCCGAGGACTCGTTGATCTTGATGACATCAGCTACGACGAACACTCTGACCTGCTGTATGACCTCGCTGGCCAACTGGTCAGACACCTTCGCTCATATCTCTCCGAAGAGGAGGCGAGGAACGTCCTCATCTACCATCAGAAGCAGCTGGCCGCGTTCGTCCATGCACAAATGCAGGCGCATCAGTGGGAGAAGGCCATAGGCTACGATGTGGTGGTCAGTAAAGGGTTCACAGATCTGAAGCCTAGCGCTTATACGGCGAGAGACGGTGAACCGATCCAGGACTTTCGTCAAACTGTCGAAGATCGGAGCCGGATCGCACAGATGCTCTTTGGTGGATTTCAGAGAGGTCTGTATTCCGTGCAAAAGTTTGACTCCGACACCGAGCGACGGCTGGCCATTATCCTGGACCGAGACTCACAGAAGTGGTTCCGACCGGCCTCTGGGCAATTCCAGATTTCCTATAAGCAGGGAGTCTCGGAACATGACTACCAGCCTGATTTTGTAGCCGAAGCAGCAGATTGCATCTACATGCTCGAACCCAAAGCCAAGAATGAAATGACCACGCCAGAAGTGCTTGCCAAGAAAGAGGCAGCCGTCACCTGGTGCACCCGCGCCACGACCCACGCCCTCAGCAACGGCGGAAAACCATGGAAATACATGCTCATCCCCCACGACATGGTCGACCAGAACATGACGCTGGCGGGGTTAGTTTCTCAGTTCGCAGCTAGTGTCCTGTCTCTGAAGTCCGTGGAATAAGTTGTGCCTCGCTGGTGTCCTCAGGTATCGAAGGGAGGACGCCATGCGAACGGGACGACCGACAGCTCCGCTGACCTTGACGACAACTGAACGAGAGACCTTGCAGCAGTGGACGCGCCGCCCGAAACCCGCTCAGGCGTTGGCGCAACGGGCCCGGATTATTCTGACCTGTGCCGAGGGGCAGA
>JAUYAO010000049.1 GCA_030692565.1 Nitrospira sp. | reverse complement strand
GGCCTGGCGAGGGTGCATAAACAAGAACCACCGCAGTCACATGGCCGTCCTCGTGGGGCATGCGCGATCACGAGAGGCAACAACTTGAGGGAGGTTTCGCATGATCGGTCAATCCGTACGTCTCACCACCATTCGGGGCATCGAAGCGGGGCTCCACTATTCTGGAACAAGGAGCCCTCACGCCTCGTTGCTACCCATCTGAGTGGGCTAGCCCTACCCGAACCTACTCCACTATCCAGCTAACGCAGCGCGTGCACCAGCGCACGCGCTGCGGGTGATCGCACATCTCGCGTGCGAGGGCCAGGCACAACTACGAATCCAGGCGCCGCCCCTCGCGCTGATTACCCTTTCTATATGCAGATTTTATGTCGCCGTTCTTCTAAGCGCTCCGGCCTTGTTCTTGCTGAGAAGCTATCCCATCCGCACATCAGAGCCCCTTCTTCGGAGGCAGCCTATGACGAATGCATATACCGACAGCCAACGGATGGAGCTGCGATCCCACGTCAATCTCGCAGGAGAAGTCGTGGCTCGGCTCTGGCCGATGCGGACATTTATCTCCCGCAACCCGCTGCAGGGGCTCGAACATCTGCCCTTTTCCGAAGCCGTCCAACGAGGGACCGAGCTGTTCGGCGGAGCCGGCTATCTCTCGCCCCAGCTCTATCGTGAGTCCCACCGTGCGGGACGTATCGCCGACGATGCCATTGACCAGGCGCTGGCGCCATTGGTGCTCGATGATTCCGTACAATTGGGACGCCGAACCCTGTCGCATCGGGAGGTCTTACGGGCGGCGCTGGTTCACGATATCGAACTGTCCGATATCCTCGCGCAGACATCATCTCCCGCCGAGATGGATGCGGAGGGGCCGCTCACGATCTTGAACGCCTGGATGGAGCAACTCCCGTCTGCCCGTCGGGGAGAAGAACACGAACACCGGATTGAGACTCCCTCCGAGGAATGGCCCTTTCGGGAAACCTTGGCCACCTGGTGCGACCGCACACTCGGCACTCGACTCGTCGAACGGATAGACCGCGAGATGATCAAGTGGTGCGGTGCGTTCTGCGACGAAGGGGAAGCGGCCTGGTCGATGCCCCATCGGGAGGAGACGTTTTTCCGAGCTTGGAAAGCGTCGGCGCAGCACGACTGGACGCTCTCGCTGCTGGGTATCAGGCGGCGGGCGGAGAAGATTCGGGCGCTCTCAGACCGTCCGGATGACGCCCTGCTGGAATCCCTCGATCTGATGCAGATCCCCAAGATCTTGTGGCAGGAATATCTGGCCCTGCACCTGACGACGCTACCCGGCTGGTCGGGCTTCATCAAATGGCGCGCCGACCAGACATCGGATCCCTGGCAGGAGGCCTATCGCATTGACCTGGTGAAATATCTTGCCGTCCGCCTGTTCTACGAGCGCGAGTTGGCGGCACTCGCATGCCGTTCAGCACTCGGCTGCCCGGGGGACTTCCAGGCTATCCACACCTTTTTACGCCGATTCCCCCATGCATTCTGGTTCAGGCGTGTCCTGAACGCAGGACGGGCTCCCAAACAAGCCGTCGCCGAGGCCCGCCGCCTCCGCCGCCGGTGGACACCGGCTCGCGCAGAGGAATGGGAACAGGCCGGGCAACAGTGGTACGCCCAACAGCGCAGTAATCGGCAGGCCCACTCGGCCAAGACCATCGCAGAGGCCCTCGACCTCCTTGCCGACAAGTTGGGCATTGCCGCTGAACAACTCGCAGACGCCTCCCCTGACGTACGCAAGAAACTGACGAATTGGCTGCGCGGATTCCCCGCCCCAGAGCGAAACAGGCGATGGCTCAACGCAGCCGAACTGACCGCCGAACGGACGGTTCTCGCGAGACTGACGCCGGCCGAATCACACAACGCACAGACGGACTCCTCTGCTCCCGCAAGACCATTGGCGCAGTTTGTGTTCTGCATCGATGTCCGATCTGAAGTGTTCCGGCGTCGGCTCGAGCAGCGCGGCGGCTATGAAACATACGGCTTTGCGGGCTTCTTTGGCCTGCCCATCTCTTACCGATCCCTCGACGAGCCGCACGAGACCGCGCTGTGCCCGGTCATCCTGAAGCCTAAGCACGTCTTGCGCGAAGTGCCCCGCACCTATGACGGCGACACGGCCCAACGTCGCAAAACCACTGCTTCGGCGGTGAAAGCAGGACAGGAGCTGCTGCACGATCTGAAGCATAACGTCGTCACCCCCTATGTCATGGTCGAGGCAGTCGGATGGTTCTTCGGCTGGTCACTGCTGGGAAAGACGCTCTTCCCCCGCTGGTATCACCGGATCGCGGCATGGGTCGGACGCACGCTGGTACCGCCCGTGTCCACGTCCGTGACGGTGGACAAGCTCACCGGCTCCGAGGCCCATGAGATGTTGGCGGCTGAGCAACGATTGCGAATCTTGCGGTGGCTCAGAACACACCACCGGGTTGAAGGGTCCCTTCTTACACCTCAGCGGCTGGAGCACATCCGCTTGCAGGCCCTGTCCGACGCACCTCCCTCCCCGGTGATCCCCGGCGATCTCGGCCACCTGCTGGTTCTCAGCCCGGCCCAAGAAGCCCCGGTTCTCGAGGATCTCCGGCGCGAATGCCGCATGACGGGATTCGACAACGCGGCACGGATCGACCGCATTACCCGCACCGGATTCACCCTCAGTGAGCAGGCGTACTATGTGGAAACCTCCCTGCGGTTGATGGGGCTTACCTCCTCCTTCGCGCGGCTCGTCTTTCTCTGCGGGCATGGCAGCACCTCTCAGAACAACCCCTACGAATCGGCGCTCGACTGCGGCGCCTGCGGCGGCAGCCAAGGCCTGCCCAACGCCCGGGTGTTTGCGACCATCGCCAACCGGCCGCAAGTTCGAGATCTCCTGGCGAAGCGGGGCTTCGTCATTCCCGGCGATACCCATTTCGTCGCGGCACGCCACGACACCACCACCGACCGTCTCTCCGTCGGCGACCTGGAGGACGTGCCCTCCACACACCGCAAAGAGTTAGCCCAGATATTGGAGGACATTGCGATGGCCGGCGCCGAGGCGGCTTTGGAACGGTATGCGAGACTACCGGGCTATGCGGCGGAGCCGGTGCGGAGCACGGCGCTTCGGGCCATCGAACGGCGCGGCCTCGACTGGGCTCAAGTCCGTCCTGAATGGGGACTCGCGAGAAACAGCTGGTTCATTATCGGAAACCGCCGCTTGACGACCGGCCACAATCTGGAGGGCCGCGCGTTTCTCCATTCGTATGACCATGCAGCCGATCCGGACGGCAAATTGCTCGAAATCATCATGACGGCGCCGTTGATCGTGGCCCAATGGATCAACAGCGAATATTATTTCTCCACCGTGGCGCCTGAGACCTACGGAAGCGGCAGCAAGGTGTACCACAACGTGACCGGCCGGATCGGCGTCATGACCGGCAACCAGAGCGATCTCCGCATGGGACTGCCGGTTCAGTCGGTCATGAACGGCGCCATGCCCTATCACGACCCGCTGCGTCTCACCGCGATCATCGAGGCGCCCCGGTCGCGAGTGCAGGCCATCATCGCCAGACAGCCGCTTCTGGAGACGCTGTTTCATAATCACTGGCTTCGGCTGATCGTGCTGGAGCCTGCAACGCAATCCTACTACCGCTACGACGGCGCAGGCGGGTGGGACAGCGTCACGGTGGAGACCGCCGATCAAATCGCAGACGTCGAGGTCGGGCAGGCGTAAGTCGTTCCGGACAGCCGGAGTTGCGCACGAATGAGGGGGCTATGCCGGACAGGGAGTTGAAGAAGGATCCGCCATACTGGGCCGTCGCCTTCTCCTCGCACCAGGAGATCACGGATTTTCTTCGCGAACTCGAAACCGCCTGCATGCTGCGCGGCCGGCCCTCGGATGGCACCGTGAATTTCGGAGCGATCGCCAGGAGTCTTCAGGCTCTCGATCGTCCGGATCGAGCCTACCGGTCCGTGCACATTACCGGCACCAACGGCAAAACCAGCGTGTGTCGCATGACGGCGGCGCTTCTCCAGGCCGGCGGCATGAAGGTCGGACTCTACACCAGCCCTCACCTCGGGCAGTTTCGAGAGCGGATCTCCATCAACGGTCAGCCCCTCGGCGATCAGGAGCTGGTGGATGCCTGCAACCGTCTCAAATCGCTGATGGACTGGGCCGGTGTCTCGATGAGCCCGTTCGAATTCCTCACCGTGGCCGCCTTCTTCGCATTCCGCGCTGCCAACGTCGATTATGCCGTGGTGGAAGTCGGGATCGGCGGGAGAGCGGACGCGACCAACGTGATCGCGCCGGAGGTCTCGGTCATCACGAACGTGGACTACGATCACATGGAGATCCTCGGAGACACCCTCGAACAGATCGCGACGGAGAAATCCGGGATTATCAAGCCTTTCACCCCGGTCGTGTGCGGGCCCATGCAGGACGGGCCTCGGTCGCTGGTGCTCTCCCGCGCGGAACAACTGAAGGCGCCGGTTTTATCATTCGGACACGAATACGACGCCACCGACTTCGTCCGTGCCGGCTATCAGGGAACGTGCACGATTCGAGTCGGTGACACCACCTGGGAGGGAATCCCCCTCGACTCCCCGGCTGCGTTTATGGCCACCAACGCAGCCCATGCGCTGGCGGCCTACGAGGTCCTCCGGCGCCGCGGGCTGGTCGCCGCATTGGATGCTCCCGCAATACGCCAGACCTTCGAGCACGTTCGGCTGCCAGCCTGTTGCGAAGTGCTGGCCGGAGATCCGACGATCGTCATTGATGGGGCTCACAATGCATCGGCGGCCGCCAATCTCTCCTCGACGATCCGAAGCATCCGTGCCAGCCGCCGAACGGTCCTGCTCCTCTCGCTGCCGCGAGAAAAAGAGGTCGACACAATCATCCGGCATCTGGCCGGTGCAGGAGCTGACCGAGCCATCTTCACCCGGTATCCCGAGAACTGCGCGGCCGCCCCTCAGGATCTTGCCGCTATCTGGCGAACCTATACGCCGGCTGCGGCGGAGATGGTGAACGACCCCGCTGACGCGTTTCAGAAGGCCGTCCAGGAAGCAGGGCCTCTTGGGCTCGTGGTAGTCACCGGCTCCTTGGAACTGGGGGGCTATTGCCGCCCCCTCGCCCAGTCTGTTGCATCCAACGCTGGCGTATGAATGAAGGCCTCAGTGCTCGGCAATTTATCAAACCAGGATGGCCTGTGATGAAACCCTATGGTAAGAGCCCGAGTCGAAAACGCAACCGACCACTCTATGAGTCACGGGACCGGCAAGACAGACAGGAGATCGACGAGTGGCTTTAGGCCGGGGAAATCATCATGACGGAGAGCTATGAACCCCGTAAGTGAACACGTTCGCGTCTCCCTGGCCGAACCATTCCGGTCGCTGGCCGACGTGCAGGCCCTGCTGGATAGCCGCTCCAACTATGAGGCTGATCGGCAGATCCCCGCTGAACGGGTCTTCACGCTCGACCGAATGGTCCGTTGCGTCGAGGCGCTCGGGAGACCGGATCGGGCGTTCCGGACCATCCATGTGACAGGGACCAAAGGAAAAGGCAGTGTGAGCCGGATGCTGGCCGCCTTATTGCGAGCGACCGGGCTGCATGTCGGCCTCTACACAAGTCCGCATATCGAGCGGCTGTGCGAACGGATCGATGTAGGGGGAGCATCGGTCAGTGAACGGACATTCGTGGCGGCCTTCAATGAGCTTCGCCCTCTCCTTACGCACACAGGAAAAGAGCTGACCCACTTTGAGTTGCTCACCGCTGCCGCCTTCTGCGCGTTTCGGGCCGAGCAAGTCGACTGGGCCGTGATTGAAGTCGGCATCGGGGGGCGCCTCGACGCCACCAACGTGATCCTGCCAGAGGTCTCCGTGATCACCAATGTGGGCTACGACCACATGGATTTGCTCGGGCATACCTTAGAAGAGATCGCGGGCGAGAAAGCCGGCATCATCAAACCGACGGTCCCGGTGGTGGTCGGTGCAATGGAAGATGGATCGCAGGCGGTGATTCTCTCACACGCCGCCCAACTCGATGCGCCGGTGTGCTTGATGGGCCATGATTACCTACTGGGGCATGATTACGAGGTAAGCGGGTTTGTGCGTGCCGGATATCGAGGAACCTGTTCGATTCGTGTGCATCAGACCCTTTGGAGGAATATCACGCTGAACTGTCCGGCAGCCTTCATGGCGACGAACGCGGCGCATGCGCTGGCGGCCTTCCAGACGTTGTGTCAACGGAAACTGATTCCGGCGCTGACGGAAGACCAAGTCCGTCGGACACTGGAGACGGTCCGCCTCCCCGCCTGTTGCGAGGTGTTTCCAGGCCGACCGACGGTCGTGATCGACGGGTCGCACAATGCCATGGCGGCGGCTAGCCTGTCGACGATCGTGCGCACTCTATTCGAAGGGCGTGATCGGATTCTCATCGTGGGGATCCCGCGGGATAAAGAGATAGAGCAACTGATCGCTCACTTTGCCGATTGTGGCGCCCGATACGTGATTTTCACACGCTATCCAGGAGCGCGCGCGACGCTACCGCAGGAATTGGCGCTCCTCTGGCAACAACGGAGCGCGGCGCCGGCGGAGGTGATCGAGGAGCCGGGCGAGGCCTTTGCACGAGCACTGGCAATAGCGGGAGGAGACGGCGTCGTGGTTGTGACCGGTTCGATCCATCTGGCGGGAGTCCTCCGGCCACTGATCCGCGCGAGACACGACACGATGAACCGCAACGAGACGACGCTGAGAGAGTATACATGACGATACAGCGGTATGGCACCTCAGCCCACACGTGGAGGCAAACCCAACGGGTTCTTATTGTGGATGACGATCCGAACGGTCGGGAGAGCCTCAACGCCTTCTTTAGAGACCGGCAGTGGGACGTCCTGGAAGCCTCCTCAGGCCGGGAGGCGCTGGACATCTTGGATCGTCACGGAGTCGACGTGGTGCTCTTGGACGTCGCTGCGCAGGGAGTGGACGGCCCGGAAATACTCAGGGCTATACGGCAGCACGATCGAGACCTGCCGGTCGTGATCACGGGCGCACTGATGACACCAGAGTTACGGCGTGTGTGGCGTAGCCGGGGGGCTATGGGCTGTCTCGTCAAACCGATCGAGCCCCGAACTCTATCGGCTCTGCTCGGTGCGTTCGCGCCACCATCAGGGTTTGCGGATAGCTGACCGCGGGAGGTAACAACGTGTGCTGGCTTGAAATGGGGGAAAGATGAGTTACAACACGCAACACTATCGAGGAGTCCCTATGAGTCGATCGATGAGTCTGTGCCGGAGACCGTGGGGCATGATGGCTTTGTGCATCACGCTCGGGGTTGCCGGCTTCCTTCAGGAAGGTGGCGCTTCCGCTCAACAAATCATGCTCCAACCGGATCATGCGACCCCCGGATCGACGGTGGTCGTGAGCGGCAAAGGGTTGGGCGCGTTCAAATCCGTCCAGTTCAATAAAGTGACCTTTGCCGGGATGCCGGCGCTGATTCAGCGCTGGGAATCCGACCTGGTCGAGGTGAAGGTGCC
>JAUYAO010000048.1 GCA_030692565.1 Nitrospira sp. | reverse complement strand
CAGGCGCAGCCGTATGGCCAGATAGTCTTGCTCGATCCGGTCGGCCTCGCGCTGGGCCACTTCCCCTTTGAGGCGGAGTTTGCCGGGAAAGGGAATCTCCTGCCCGATTCCATACATGGCCCCCTGCAACGGCTCGATCATCGGCATCCGCTGATAGCCGAACTGGAGTTTCGGATCGGGGAGCGTTTGCACTTGCGGTACGACGGCCTTCGCAGCGTCCCATCGTTGGCGGGCCGCATTGATCTCAGGATTGGCGGAGTCCAATTCTGCGATAAGACTCGTGAGGTTGATTCGCGACGTATCGTGCGTGGAAGGGGATATCCCTTCAGACGCAACCCCAGGGGCTTCTTGTGTCCCGCTCGCAAGGAGTGGGGCCGCGTCTATGAAGGAAACGAGAAGAACGGACAACCCCCAAGCCAGGAATGAATCGGTGATGGTTCGTATCACAGCAGCACCTCCAGCGAAATGAAACCTCCAGTACCTCGCTTCTCGGCTCGTTGCTGAGAAGCCGATTAAGACGTGCGCTCCAGCACAGAAATTGCTGTTGCTGCGGAACGGAGCTCTGCCCTTTGGTTGTGGGCAATGGCGGACGCTGGGATCATACCGTAGCCTTTGATCGGCTCCACATCAAGCTTCGAATTCAGCGTTTGTGTTTGTGCGGTCATGGTGGTCCCTGCAATCACAGTTTCATGTTCCGCAACCGCAAAGCGTTGCTGATGACCGAGACGGAACTCAGGCTCATTGCGGCACCGGCGATGATTGGGCTGAGCAGCAGGCCGAAGAACGGGTACAGCACCCCCGCCGCCACCGGAATACCCAGCGCGTTGTAGAGAAAGGCGAAAACGAGATTCTGCCTGATGTTCCCCATGGTGGCACGACTGAGGTGAATCGCTTTGGCAATGGCCCGGAGATCGCCCTTGACCAGAGTGATGCCCGCACTTTGCATGGCGACGTCGGTACCGGTGCCCATTGCCATGCCGACGTCCGCTTCGCTGAGGGCTGGTGCGTCGTTGATGCCGTCGCCGGCCATCGCGACGTGTGCGCCGTCCGCCCGCAGCTGCTTCACGTAGCGGACTTTGCCCGCCGGTTCAATCTCCGCCTCTACTCCATCGAGGCCGAGGGTCTTCGCGACGGCGACGGCGGTGCGGCGGTTATCGCCGGTGAGCATGACGAGTGTCAACCCGAGCCGATGGAGTTCACGGATCGCTTCAGCGGTGGTGGATTTGATCGGATCAGCCACGGCGAGCATGCCCGCGGGCTTGCCATCCACCGCGACATACATCACGGTCTTGCCCTCTTCTTGAAGTGGGACCGCCGAGGCTTCGAGCGGCTCCAGGCCGGTGATCGCTTCGTTCCGCAGAAAATCCGGTTTACCGATCATCACCATTCGACCAGCAACGGCGCCGAGCACCCCGCCCGCTGTCACCGAGCGGAAGTCTGTCACAGCCTCGATGGTGAGACCTTGGTCCTTCGCGCCCTGCACAATCGCAGCGGCGAGCGGATGTTCGCTCCCCTGCTCCAGCGACGCCGCCAGGCGCAGCAGGTCCTTCGCGTCGAACCCGCCGGTCGGCAGCACATCCATCAGCTTGGGCTTGCCCTCCGTGAGCGTGCCCGTCTTGTCCACGACGAGCGTGGTGACTGTTTCCAACCGTTCGAGGGCCTCGGCGTGCTTCACGAGCACGCCTTCCTGCGCGCCTCGTCCGACGCCGACCATGATGGACATCGGCGTCGCCAGACCGAGGGCACAGGGGCAGGCGATAATGAGGACGGCCACGGCATTGACGATGGCATGTGCAAGCGTGGGCTCCGGTCCCAGCCACATCCAGAGGACGAACGTGAGCGCCGACACCGCCAGCACGACCGGCACGAAAATGCCCGCGACGGTGTCGGCGAGACCCTGGATCGGCGCGCGGCTGCGCTGGGCTTCCGCGACCATGTTCACGATTTGCCCGAGCAAGGTGTCGTGACCGACCCGCTCGGCGCGCATGATGAAGCTGCCGGGGCCATTGACGGTGCCGCCGGTAACTGTGTCGCCGACGGTCTTTTCCACCGGGAGCGGTTCGCCGGTGATCATGGACTCTTCCACGTTGGAATGACCTTCGACCACTTCGCCGTCGACCGGCACCTTGCCGCCTGGCACCACGCGCAATCGGTCGCCGACCTTCACCTGATCGAGCGGGATTTCACGGTCGCCCCCCGGCGCGACCAGCCGCGCCGCGGGCGGCGCGAGATTGAGCAGCGCTTTGATGGCACTGCCTGTACGGCTGCGGGCCCGGAGTTCGAGGACTTGACCGAGGAGCACCAGCACAATGATCACCGCCGCGGCCTCAAAGTAGATGGCGACGTTGCCCTCATGCTGCATCGCGGGCGGAAAGAGGCCGGGCGCGAGCATCGCCACGGCGCTGAAGACGAACGCGGCGCCTACACCGATGGCGATTAACGTGAACATGTTCAAGTGACGCGTCACGATGGAACGCCAGCCACGGAGGAAAAACGGCCAGCCCGCCCACCCGACCACAGGCGTGGTGAGCGCAAACTGCATCCAGCGGGCGGCGTGACTCTCCACCCAGGGCTGTCTGCCCAGTGCCGGGATCATATGCGCCATCGCGAGGACAAACACCGGCACCGTCAGCGCGGCAGCGACCCAGAAGCGCCTGGTCATGTCGGACAGTTCAGCACTCTCTTCCTCAGTCGTCCCCGCCGTCACGGCCATCGGTTCCAGCGCCATGCCGCACTTGGGACAATCGCCGGGATGGTCTTGCTGCACGTCGGGGTGCATCGGGCAGGTGTACAGGGGTTGGCCCGCCGCGGGCGCGACCCCGGCCTGGTTCCGCTCCAACGCCATGCCGCATTTCGGGCAATCGCCCGGCTGCTTCGATTCGACGCCGGGACACATCGGGCAGACGTATGACGCCGAGACCCGCACGGTGGAACGGTCGCGTGGCTCAGACGCGGGTTGCGGTGGCTGACAGCAGCTGTGAGGTTCTTCCTCGTGCTTCGTGGTAGCAGGCACCGACAGAAATTTCTGCCGGCAGTGCTCGCTGCAAAAATAGAACGTTTGCCCGTCGCGCTCGGCACGCCACGCGGACGTCTCATCCACCGTCATGCCGCACATCGGATCTGTGGTCATGGCTTGGCCTTTCTTGGCTGCGGGGTGTGCCGCACGACCTTCACCAGCTCCAACACCACCAGCGGGATCGTACCCACGGCCAGCAGCAGGACGCAATCGGCGAGCGACAGGAATGACGTCTTCAGGAAGCGGCCCAGCGTCGCGTTGTGATGACTCCAGACTTGAAGGCCGAACGACACGGACACCACGATGGCGAGATTGAGGTTCGAGAACAGGGAGATGCGCCAGACGGGCTTGGTTGCACTCCGACCGCCGAAGGCGCGCAGAAGTTCGGCGAAGACCAGCACCGCAAAGGCCTCGGTGCGGGCCATGTCTACGGTTTCCGTCTGCAAGCCGTAGAGGTACACCGCAAACGCCACACCGGCCGTGAGGCACCCAGTAAAGACCATCGTGCCGAGGAAGCCGCGGTCGGTGATGCGCTCAGACCGGCGGCGCGGGCGGCGCGTCATCACGTCAGGGTCGATGGGGTCGGTGGCTAGACAAAGTGCGGGCAAGCCGTCGGTCACGAGATTAATCCAGAGCAAGTGAATCGGCAGGAGCGGGGTCGGAAGCCCAATGACCACGCAGATGGTCATCAGCAGCAGTTCACCCGTGTTGCCTGCTAATAGATATTGGAGCGTCTTGCGGATGTTGTCGTAGATGCCGCGGCCCTCTTCGACGGCGGCAACGATCGAGGCGAAGTTGTCGTCGGTGATAATCATGTCCGAGGCCTGCTTAGTGACTTCCGTGCCTGATTGCCCCATGGCAATACCGATGTCGGCGCCTTTGATGGCCGGGGCGTCGTTGACCCCGTCGCCGGTCATCGCGACCACCGCCTCGTTCGCTTTCCAGGCACGAACGATGCGGAGTTTGTGCTCGGCGGTGACACGCGCGTACACGGCGACTGTGGGCGCACGCTGCCGGAGTGCGTCATCGGACAGCTGGTCCAACTCCAGCCCAGTGAGGGCGGCGTTGCCGCCCGGCGCGATGCCGAGTTCCCGCGCAATGGCCATCGCGGTCTGCGGATGGTCGCCGGTAATCATCACCACGCGAATCCCAGCGGCACGGCATTTTGCGACGGCTTCTGTGGCCTCCTGACGTGGCGGATCATACATCCCCGACAGCCCGACGAACACGAGATCGCGCTCCACGGCCTCCGCGGTGAAGTCAGCGGGCGACACGTTGTCCAGGTCACGATAGGCCGAACCGAGCACGCGCAGGGCTTGCTGTGCCATCGCGTCGTTCTGCGCCACGATGGTCTGGCGATCCTCGTCCGTCATGAGGCGGACCCCAGTGCCGGTGTAGACCTTGGTACAGCGTGCCAACAACACGTCGGGCGCGCCATTGATGAAGGCGCGGAGCGTTCCGTCCGGCATCGTGCGAATCACGGTGCTGCGCTTCCGGTCGGAGTCGAAGGGAATTTCATGCTGCTTCGGCAGGTCCTGCTCAATGCGCTCCCGGTTTCCGCCGGCTTTGCGACCGGCCGTGAGCAAGGCGCCTTCGGTGGGGTCGCCGATGACGTTCCACGTCCCGTCTTCCTGGACGAGATGGGCGTGGTTACAGCCAAGGAGGACGGTCGCCAGTTCGAGCAACGGCACGGCCTGCTGCGCGTCCGCCTTCGTGCCCTCGACGCGCACGTCGCCGTCCGGCCCGTACCCTTCGCCGGTGACGTCGTAGCGTTGGCCCGCAACGTAGAGCGCGCGCACGGTCATTTGGCCGACCGTCAAGGTGCCGGTCTTGTCCGTGCAAATGACCGTGGTCGAACCGAGCGTTTCGACCGCGGGCAGTTTGCGCATGAGCGCGCGGCGGCGGGACATGCGCAACACCCCGAGCGCGAGTGCCACCGTAACGACAGCAGGCAGCCCTTCCGGCACGGCAGCCACAGCGAGGCTGACCGAGGTCATGAAGAGCTCGAAGGGCGGGATCCCACGCAGCAGCCCCAGCCCGAACAACAGCGCGACGATGCCCAGCGTCGCCCACACGAGAAGATGCCCGAACGAGTCGAGCTTCTTCTGCAGCGGCGTGCCCCCCTCCGACCCCGCCTCTTCGATGAGGCCGGCAATGCGGCCCAGCTCCGTGTTCATGGCCGTGGCCACCACGACGGCCAGGCCCGTGCCGGCCGCGACACTGGTGCCCATGAAGATCATGTTTGTGCGGTCGCCCAGCGGGACATCGCGCTCTCCCAACGTGCCGGCCTGTTTCATGACCGCCTGCGATTCACCGGTCAGCGCGGACTCGATGCACTTGAGGGAGGCCGCCTCCAACAGCCGTGCGTCGGCTGCGATCAGGTCGCCGGCTTCCAGTGCGAGGATATCGCCCGCGACGACGCCCGAGGCGGGAATCGACGTGACCTGTCCGCCGCGCCGCACCGTAGCGTGGGGCGACGTCATCTTTTTGAGCGCGGCGATGGATTTTTCGGCTTTGAATTCCTGATAGAAACCGATGACGGCGTTTAGTATGACGATGGCAAGGATGGCGAGGGCGTCCATCCGTTCGCCCAGCAGACCGGAGACCACAGCCGCGGCGATGAGGATCCAGATGATCAGACTCTTGAACTGGGCGAGGAAGATCTGGAGCGGGCTGATGGGTGCGCCTTCCTTCAGCTCGTTCGGGCCGTCGGCGGCCAGGCGCCGCGCGGCCTCCGGCGCAGACAGTCCGGTCGTTGTGGAACCGAGGTGGGCCAGCACGTCCTCAGCCGACTGGCTGTGCCAGACGCTGCCCTTCGGTTGAGTGGCCAGGGGAGTTTCTGTGGTCATGCGGTGGCTCCCTCAATGGCCTGCCCTGCCCTCGGCGGAATCTTTCTCTCGTGAGTTGTGCTCTCTATACGCCACACCGAACGCGCCGGCATCAGTTCTTCGTCCGTGTAAATGACGCGGACCGCAACCGGGCTGGCATTCACTAAAGCCAGCCTATTCGCACATACTTATCCACACAGCAACCTGGGGACTTGCTCTCTGGCTTCACACCGGCAGGCATAGGTAGCTTGAGGAATCCGTGCCAAGTCAGCTATTTCTCTGCGCCCGTCGGCAAATCAAATCGACGGCGACCGTGCAGAGGCTCATGGTTCACCAGTAATTCCTCCTGTTTACTTTAGTGTTGCGCACTTGATGACTGGTCCAACATTACCAGAACCCCGGCGATCCCTTTCACCAACTCAGCCATCGCGCTGTAGTCCAACGTATCCGGTCTATCAGTACCCCGGTGATAATGCGGGTTCCGGTAGAACGCCGTATCCGTGAGCCTGACCGCCGGATATTCTTCCTTCCAGAAAGACCCATGATCCGAGAGATCCACCCCAGGAATCCACCAAGGCCCGGTAAACGTCTCAACCGGCAACGCCGTCTGCGCTTTCAATACATCGCGGACGTGCATCTGGAGCGGCTCCGAAGCCGCATTGCTGACGACCGTGATGAAGTTGCCCCTGGTCGGATAGCGCCATCGGAGCCAGAACAACGGAAACGACTGACTCCCTTTCTCTTGTGAATAATAGCCCACCATTTCCAGACAGAGCATCCCCTCCACCTGCTCCCCTCGTTCTTTCAGGCTACGGGCGTAGACGCGGCTGCCCATCTGCCGGCTCCGAAAAAACGGCGGCTCCTCCAGTGTGAACGCGACAAAGCGCACCGTTTTCCGAAATCGAGTCGCTGCATGCAGGCGCGCCAGCTCCAGCAGTACGGCGACGCCGCTGGCATTATCATCGGCGCCAGGTGTCCCTTCCACCGTGTCGTAAAGGGCGCCGACGATGAGGACCCGGTCTGGCTCATCCGTCCCTCGCCGTTCCGCGATGATATTGCGATACATCTGCCCCTTCACCTCGTAGGGCTGAAACATAACCGTATAGCCGCCCGCTTGAAACGACTGCGTGACGAAGTCGGCAGCCGCGGCCAGACTTGCGGTATCTCGATAACTCCGGGGGCCGATGGTCTCGGCCAACGTTCGGACAATGACTTCGAGCCGCTCACGGACATCGGGAGCGGCCACAGCCGGTTGATCACGCTCCACGGCCGACACGCTCTGACAGAGCAGCCACGCCACCAGCGCTACAAACCCTCCAAGTAATGGACGACACCTCATCCAGCCTCCCTCTGTCCTTTGCGGTTCATTGCGCGTACATTCGTCTCCGGCGTCAACGCCATGATGGCGTCGCGAATCGCCTGAGTCGCTGCCTCATAGGGATTGTGCCCCTGACGCCGCCATTCATCGATCAATTCCCGGGTCACGATGACGGGCCGGCCGACCACGAGTGAGACCGGATGGGGACGAGGCCCCCAGGTCCCGACCGGCCAAGCCTGAAAGGCTCCGTCGATCCAGATCGGAACCACCGGGACACCGAGTTCACAGGCGAGGATGCCGATGCCGGGACGAAATGACTTGAGGGTTCCATCGACGGAGCGCTGCCCCTCAGGAAAGACCAACAGGCCCGAGCTCTGTCGCAAAACAAGAGCAGCGGATTGGAGCGCCGTTATGAGAGAGGCCTCCAAGCCTACCGGGATCACACGGGCCACGCGAGCGACCCATTGCATGAGGGCGCCGCGAAAATATGTCTGCAAGCCGATCGAGTAGAGTCGCCTGGACACCACCGCAGGAGCCGCCGCTACGATGACGAACGGATCGAGGTAACTCGTGTGATTGGCCGCCAGCAGAAACGGCCCGTTCAGCGGCAGATGGTCCGCTCCGGTGACGCGAAGGCGAAACCCCGTCCGGAACACCAGGCGCAGCGCCGTTCGCACGAATGCCGTGAGCAGCCGATGAGACCAGGTCGCCGGTGTCAGCAGCCTGTCTCTGAGTTCAGCCGACGGCTCAGCCTTGAGGATGTCGCTCCAGGACTGGACACCTTGCCCGGTAGCTGCTTTGTCGCCCGTCTGAGCGCTCACCCGCTCGATCAACTCGCGGACCGTCATGACCTCATGGGCGAGCGAATCCGGCAGCCGGCCGAACGACTGTTCGAGCGCCGACAGCAGTTCCACGCGCCGCAGCGAATCGAACCCCAGATCGAGATCCAGGTGATCGCCCGGCGCGATGCGGCGCTCCTTCTCCACGAACCGCTGGAGCGCGTGGACGATACGGCGGGCCGCCTCCGTCGCCATGAGCGCCTGGTCTGCCGCAGAAAGTGGCTGAACAAGATCAGCCGCTTCGCCGACGGTCTTGACCATGGCGGCCACCCGGTAGCGCTGAAGTTTTTCCAGCCGCGTGCGCGGCAGCGGCGTCGTGATAATGGTCAGCCCGCTGATCCGCTTGTAGGGCGGCAGCGTCAGCCCGATTCTCGTCAGTTCGTCCTTCACGAGTTGACGGATGCCCACAACCTGAAGCGTTTTGATGTAGTCGAAGTTCGGCACCACCACCGCATGCAGGCCCTCCCCGCCTTCGCCAGCACGGGCTGTGCCCACGATGCAGATCTCGCCGATCGCCGGACTGCGTTGGTAGTGGCCTTCCAGCTCCTCCGGAACGATGTTCTTGCCTCCCGCCGTGACGATCAGCTCCTTGGCCCGCCCGGTCAGGAACAGATACCCGTCCTGATCCAGGTACCCGAGATCGCCGGTGTAAAACCAGCCGTCGCGGATCGCGCCGGCCGTCGCCTGCGGATTCGCATCATAGCCTTGCATCACGTTCGGACCTTTGACGGTCACCTCCCCGACGCCGGTGCCATCGGGATTCACAATGCGCACCTCCACGCCGGGAATGGGAATACCCACCGAGCCGATCTTCGGTTTCGCCAACGGAATGAACGTCACCACGGGTGCGGTTTCCGTGAGGCCATAGCCCTCCAGCAACGTGAAACCTAGGCAGAACAGGTCGTGCGCCACGTCCGGATCGAGCCGTGCGCCGCCGCACACGAGCACGCGCAACGACGGCCCTAACTGATGATGCACCGTGGCAAACAGCCGGCGGCCGAGATTCACCGTCGTATGCAGCCGCACGGCTCCCGACAACGCCAACAACAGACGCGCAAACAGGCGAATCGGCAGCGGGCGCCGGTTGATGCCCTCGACAATCCCCCGCCGAACCATCGCGAAGACCTGCGGGACCCCGACCAGAAACGTGATCTGCGCGTCCCGCAAACACTGCAGCAGCTCCGGTCCTTTCAGGGTCGGCAGGAAGGTGATCCGGGCGCCAAGCAACAGCGGCACCAGGCCCGTGACCATGAAGGGGTAGGCATGGTGGAGCGGCAGAATGGCCAGAAACCGATCCTCGGAGCTGCCCGACCCCGACTGCGCTAACGCCTTGGCATTGGACAGAAGGTTGCGATGGGTCAAACGGACGCCCTTAGGTTCGCCGGTTGTGCCGGAGGTATACAGGAGCGACGCAACATTCTCGGGCGAGGCCTTCGGCTTCTCCGCGCTTCCGGCCCGGCCCGCTCGCACCCATTCGTCGAGAAAGGAGCAGCCTGCATCGTGAAGAGGATCGAGCGCGATGACGGTCACCGGCAACCCGGTATTCTTCAGCAGCGGCCAGGTTGTCGCGCTCACAAAGGCCAGCCGGGCGCCGGACCGCGCCAGGAGCCCGGCGAGGTCTCCGCTGTTCAGTTGGATGTCGAGAGGAACCGCCGTGCCGCCCGCAGCCACAATCCCGAGATACGCGATCACCCACTCGGGACGGTTCTCTGCGACGATGGCCACGCGGTCTCCCCGGCGGAGGTCGTGACGCATCAAGGCGGCGGCAAGCGCGTCAACCTGTTCGACGAGCTGTTGATAGGTACACTGCCGATAGGCGTGCTCCTGTTTGATTTGCATGGCCATCCGCTCGGGCGCGCGGCGCGCGACCGCGAAGACGGCTTCTGGGAGGGTGTCAGGAAGATCACCGGGTGTGTGCATACGCATCGTCCTCCGCCGACTACCTGTCACTCTTCTCGAACCATGGATAGAGCGCGGGCAGCACCATCAGGGTGAGCAGGGTCGAACTCACCAGGCCGCCGATCACGACGACCGCGAGTGGCCGTTGGACCTCCGAGCCGATGCCCTGCGCCAACGCCAGGGGTGCTAGCCCCAACAGTGTGGTCAGGGTCGTCATCATGACCGGACGCAGGCGCTGGAGACATCCTTGCCGGATCGCGTCTTCGCTGGTGAACCCCGCCTGCCGCATCCCGTTGATGGTGGACACCAGGACGATCCCGTTTTCGACCGCGACGCCGAACAGCGCGATAAACCCGACCGCTGCCGGGACACTCAGGTATTGCCCCGTCAGCCACAATCCAAACACGCCGCCGATCAGGGCAAAGGGGAGGTTCGACACGATCAGCGCCGCCGAGCGCAGGGAGTTGAAGGCGAGGACCAGCAATAGCCCGATTATGCCGATCGTGACCGGCACGACGATCCGGAGGTGCGCCATCGCGCGTTCCATCTGCTCGAACGCGCCGCCCCAGGTGATGGTGTAGCCGGACGGCAAATGGAGGCGCTCCGCGAGCTTGCGCTGCCCCTCTTCAACGATGCTGCCGGGATCGCGGCCCACCACGTTGAACCCGATGAAGATCCGCCGGCGCACCTGTTCGCGACTGATCCGCGCCGGCCCCTCGCGCATCTCCACCTTCGCCAGCTCACTGAGCGGAATCGGCGCGCCGACAGCCGAGTTGACCAGAATCTCGCCGATCTGGCGCACCGTGCTCCGGTGCTCCTCGGGAAACCGCAGGATGAGCTCGAACCGGCGCTCGTTCTCATAGACCGTCGTCGCGGATTTGCCGCCGATCGCGGTTTCAATGATCTCGCGAATATCCGCCACATTGATCCCGTAGCGCGCAATCTTGCCTCGATCAATATCCACGGTCAGGTACGGTTGCCCCGCGATCTGCTCCACTCTGAGATCTTTCACCCCTTCGACCGTTCTCATGATGGCGGCGATTTGATCCGCCCGTTCCTTCAAGACATCCAAATCATCTCCGAACAACTTGATGGCGAACTCCGTCCTGACTCCCGAGATCAACTCGTCCACTCGCTGCTGGATGGGTTGGCTCATCATAAAAGACATGCCGGGGAGTTCGGCCAGCCGGCGGCGCATCGCCTCGACCAGCTCGGCTTTGGTCCGGGCCGTCGTCCAAGTGTCGCGCGGATGGAGCAGCACGACCGGATCGCTTTCATTGGCCTCTTGCGGTTCATTCCCGATCTCCGACCGACCGATTTTTCCAACCGCGAGGCGGACCTCTGGAAATTCCCGCAGGGCCAGCAAGGCGCGTTTCTCCAGTTCGATGGATTCAGGGAGCGACACCCTGGGCAACCGGATGATCAGCGGCGTCAGCGCCCCTTCGTCGAGGATGGGCACGAACTGCCGGCCCAGGTACGGCACGAACACCAGCGCCACACCCAGCAGAAGGAGGGCGCCGGCCAGCACCAGCCGCCGATGGGTGAGCGTCCATCGGAGCAGCGGCTCATACGCCGTCTTCGCCCACCGCACGAGGGTCGTCTCCCGTTGAGCCCCGCCGGTGAGTCCCAGGGCGCAAAGGACCGGCGTGACCGTCAGAGACAGCGCGAGCGACACCAGCAAGGCGATCATGACGGTGTAGGCCAAGGGCGCGAACAGCCTGCCTTCCATGCCTTCCAAGGTCACCAGCGGCAGAAACACCACGATAATGATGAGCAACGCGAAGGCGATCGGGCGCGCCACTTCCTTCGAGGCCTGCAGCACCAAATCCCCGCGCGCCGTCGAAGAGAGCCCCGGCTCGGAGAGATGGCGATACACATTCTCCACGACCACAATCGAGGCGTCGACCACCATGCCGATGGCGATCGCCAACCCGCCCAGCGACATGATATTGGCCGAGAGGCCGAGGTCCTGCATGATCCGAAACGTGAACAGCGGCGTGAGGATCAGGGTCGCCGTCACAATGAGCGCGCTGCGAACGTTCCCGATCGTGGCGAAGAGGACCAGACCCACCAGGAGAATCCCCGCCAGCAGGGCCTGACGGACCGTATCCAGGGCCGCCGTCACCAATTCGGTCCGGTCGTAGAATGGGACGAGCTTCAGCCCGCCGGGCAAGATGCCGGCTTGATGGATCTGCTCTACTTTGGTCTTGACGGCGCCCACGACCTCGCGCGCGTTGGCCCCGCGGAGCATGAGGACGATCCCGGCCACGACTTCCCGCTCGCCGTTGAGGACGGCGGCGCCGTGGCGGATCGCATGGCCGATGCGCACCTCGGCCACGTCGCGCACATACACGGGTGTGCCGCCGGCCTCCTTCACCACAATGTCCTCAATATCGGCGATGCTCCGCACCAACCCCAACCCGCGCACGATCGCCCGTTCGCCGTGTCGATCCACGACATTGCCGCCGGCGTTGGCATTGTTCTGCGCGACCGCCTCGAACACCTGAGCCAACGTCAAGTTGTACTTCCGCAGCTTGGCTGGCTCGACAATCACCTGATACTGCTTGACGAACCCACCCAGCGCATTCACATCGATGACGCCGGGAACCGTCCTGATAAGCGGCCGAAGCACCCAATCCTGCAGAACCCGCTGATCCGTTAATGCGGCCTCGAGCGCTTCGGGATTCTCCGCGTTCACCGATGGACTGTCCAAGTAGTACTGATAGATTTCACCGAGGCCGGTCGTCACCGGCGCCATGACCGGCTCGACGCCCGGCGGCAAGATCGCTTTCGCTTCGAGCAGTCGCTCAAGCACGAGTTGACGGGCGCGTAAGAGGTCCACATGATCTTTGAACACCACGGTGATCTGGGAGAGGGCGAATTTCGACAGCGAGCGGATTTCGGTGAGGTCGGGCAGGCCGGTCATCTGCAGCTCGAGCGGGATGGTGATGAACCGTTCCACCTCGACCGGAGACAACCCCGGCCCATCGGTCAAGATCTGTACCTGTATATTGGTGACATCCGGAAATGCGTCGATCGGCAACTCACGGAACGCCACTGCACCGGCCGTGGCCAGCAGGCCGGTCAGGATCAAAATGAGCGGCCATCGTCGGAGCGAAAAGGCAATCAGCGCGTCGATCATCGCGTAGGCTCGATCTGAGATTTCTCGAATTCGGACTTGAGCACGAAGGTGCCGGCAGTAACGATCAGCTCGCCCTCGCGCAGGCCGCTCAACACCGCGACAACCTGGTCGGTTTCCTGGCCGAGGACCACGGGACGCTTCTCGAACCTCCCCCCATCCAGTTGCACAAACACATACGAAGACTCGCCGCTCCGTTGCACCGCCGAGACCGGCGCCATCGCCACCTCCTGTTCTGGATCGGCATAGACGCGCACCGTCGCAAACATTTCCGGTTTCAGCAGCTTCTTCGGATTGGGGACCGTGACCCGCAACCGCATGGTGCGCGTGGCAGGATCTAAGACATCCCCCAGATGGGTGATCGTGCCGACAAAGACCTGGCCTGGGTACGATGTCACCCGCACCTCGACAACCTGCTCGCGATGGATGAACCGCACGTCTTTTTCCGGCACCTTCCCGACAACCCAGACGTCCGAGAGATCGGCCACGGTGAAGAGCTTCTGCTGCGTCTCCACGACTTCGCCGCGCGTGATGTTGCGCATGATCACCCGGCCGTCGAACGGCGCGCGCATCGGCACGTCGGAGCGGATGGTCTGCTCGCGGTCCAGGCGTTGGAACTCGTCCGCCCGCGCGCCCAGCAGCTCCAGGCGGTGCTTCGCTTCGCGCGCTTCGGCGCGAACCGTCTTCATCTCGGCTTCGCGCCGCTGCACCTCGGCGAGGCTGACCGCCCGGTGCTGGTGCAGATCGCGAACCCGTTCGTAGGCCAGCTCAGCCTCGTGCAGCTTTGCACCGGCCTTCAGATAGGCCGCTGCAGCCAATCCAAGGTCCGAACTATGCAGCAAGGCTAAGAGCGCGCCCTTTTTGACGTCCTGCCCGACATCCACGGAAACCTCCACCACCTGCCCGCGGATCAACGTGGTAACCTCGGCCAGCTCATTTTCATTCGGTTGGACCGTGGCGGGAAAATCCCGATGCAACCTGAATGCGCCTCGGGCGACCGAAGCAACCTCGATGCCCGTATTCGCCAGCGCCTCGGGCTTGAGCGCCACGATATGCGGAGACGACAGGAGAGCGGTACTGCCCGCCGTCTCTGCCGGCTCATCGCGTTCCTTGGTGCCGTTGAGGAAACTGAGCGAGGCCAGCACGAGCCCCCCGATCCCCGCCACGAGCGCCCAGCGCGCAAACCGCTTCGCGTTCGTCATAGAGAACTTTCCCACCTTGATCTCCGGCACACGAGCCGACCGGCCCCGATCCTGCGCGGGGCTGGATGGTGTCATGATCGCCGCGCCAGGGCTCGCCGGATCATGCGCGCGCCGACTATCGCTGCTTGACCACGAGAACCGAACAGGGTGCATGCCGCGCCACCTTCCGTGACACACTGCCGAGGAACGCGCCCTTCAACCCCGTCATGCCCCGCGATCCGAGGATCACCAGGTCGGCATGCGTGCGTGCTGCCGCTCGTAGGATTTCCTCTGCCGGACGGCCTTCGACCAGCACAGGATGGATCGTCAGGCCACGATGCGCCACGAGCTTTCGCATCCGCCCCAACACCTGCCTCCCCCGCTCCTTTGTCACACGAATCATGGCCTGTGCGGCCGCCAACGCGTGATCGGATTCATCGACCGCCAACAGGATCCTGAGGCCTTTGACTGACGGCTGTGCGCCTCGCTTCCGTGATCCTCGGCTGATCAGGACCGAGCACGGCGCCGAATGGAGCACACCCTCGCTCACGCTTCCAAGCAGGAATCGCCGCACACCGGAGAGCCCGCGAGAGCCCACGACGACCAGGTCTGCCTGTTTCTTTTTCAAGACCCCCACGATCCCCGTCAGCGGCAGGCCCCACTTGACCAGCACCTCCGGTCGGGCGTCGCCTGGTCGCACCTGAGTGCCCAGACGTTCCAGGAATCGTTGAGCCTGCGAGAACACCTTCCTCCGCTCCCCCGTCAGTTGCTTCCACAACTCCGGATGGTAATGGAGCTGCCAGCCACCGGGGATCGTGACCATCTCCAACATATGGAGGAGGGTGAAGGCTGATCCGGCCGGCCAGCGCAGATGCTGGAGCAACTGCATCGCCGCACGCGCATGCCGAGAGCGATCCACCGCAATCACAATGTTCACCGTGTCTTCTCCCTGTTTAGATAGGCTCCGCCGATCTCCCCGTCACGGTCGGCCGGAGAATGAACCCGTCCAGCTCCATCTTGGCCGAGAGGACCCGTAAGATATGATCTCGCGTGAGCATGCCCATGAGCTGCCCGCCCTTCGCGACCGGCACTTGATTGACATCCTCGCCTTCCATCGTCTGTAACACCTCCAGGATCGGGGTCTCAGGCGCCACCACGCGCAGGTTCGTCAAGGGCGTCATCGCCTCCCCTACGGATACGTTCTGCCATCGAGATTGCGGCACCGCTTTGATCTGATGAAGGGTCACCAAACCATCCAGCCGGCTGCCCTCGGCCACTACGAAGCATCGCTGTCCCGTCTTGAGAATATGTTCCTGCACCAACTCGGCCAGACTCATCCGACCGGACACCGTCGGACAGTCTCGTGCCATGACGTCTTCAGCCCGCACACCGGTGAGCACGGAACGGATACTCACTTGCAGCACGGTCTCCTGCGCCGCATTCAGCAAGAACCAGCCGATGAAGGCCAGCCACAGTCCGCTGAACCAACTGCCGGTGATCAACCCTGTCCAGATCCCCGCAAGCATGATTCCATATCCGACGAGCTGCCCGGAGCCGGCCGCGATGCGCGTGGCCTTCGAGAAGCTTCCGGTAAAGTGCCAGAGGACTGCCCGAAAGATCCGGCCCCCGTCGAGCGGGAAGCCCGGCACGAGGTTGAACACCGCCAGCATCAGGTTGATCGACGAAAGCCACCCGGCCAGCGCCGCGACATGCTCGAATTGATCGCCGGCGAGATGCGACAGGAACCCGAATCCCACGGCGAGCACCGCGCTGGCAATCGGTCCGGCAATCGCAATCTGAAACTCCGTCAGCGGACGATCGGACTCCCGCCCGATTTGCGCCACGCCGCCGAACACAAAGAGCGTGATCGCCCGGACGGGAAGGCCCTTGGCCAGCGCCACGAAACTGTGGGCTAACTCGTGGAGGAGAATCGAGACGAAGAACAACAGGCTGGTGGCGATTCCCACAGCGTAGTGCTCGACCGTCGTCCAGTGGGGGTGCTCCGAGGCAAACCGCGTGGTGAGTGAAAAAGTGATCAGGAAAAAGATGATGAACCAGGAATAGTGGAGGCCGACCTCAATGCCCCGAATGGTGGTGAGACGTACGGATTGACCGATCATGCGAAACCTCCCTCAAGTTGTTGCCTCTCGTGATCGCGCATGCCCCACGAGGACGGCCATGTGACTGCGGTGGTTCTTGTTTATGCACCCTCGCCAGGCC
>JAUYAO010000047.1 GCA_030692565.1 Nitrospira sp. | reverse complement strand
GATCATGTGGTCCGGCCAGTACGAATACATGCAGCGGGTGCGGGAGCGGCTCACGATCTTCATTCCCCTCACGCTCGCCATCATCTTCGTGCTGTACTACTTCACCTTCCGCTCAGTCGCCGAAACCTTGATGGTCATGCTGGGCGTCCCGCTCTCCCTGGTCGGCGGTGTCTGGTACATGGTGTGGCTCGGCTATAACATGAGTATCGCCGTGTGGGTGGGGATCATCGCCTTGGCCGGCGTGGCCGCCGAGACCAGCGCCGTCATGCTGTCCTATCTCGATGAAGCCTGTAAACGCCGCAAGGCGGCGGGACAACTGACGACGCTGGAGGATCTCATCCACACCGTACAGGCCGGCGCCGTGGAACGCATCCGGCCGATGGCGATGGCCGGGCTTGCCAACATCCTCGGCTTGATTCCGGTCATGTGGGCCGCAGGGACCGGCGCGGACGTGATGAAACGTTTGGCTGCGCCGATGGTCGGCGGAGTGTTCTCGGCCATGCTCCTGACACTGTTGGTGATTCCGGCGATCTATGTCATCTGGCGCTGGCAGACGGAGGTTAAACGGGAAGGAACAAGAGATGCCGGTCAAGAGGTGAGAGGAGGTGATCACACATGAAGAACACCCAGAGTCTTGAAGCCGTCGCACAGTTGGCGAGCCGGTTGCTCCATGGGGGTCGAACAGCCGTTTGCCATCCAGGCATCGGCTGTCCCGGGCAGCGGCAGGAGACAGGCGTAGGCATTGAAGCTGAACGCCAGCAAGAACCCCACGATGGTCCCGGCGAGAACCGACCTGGAGCGATGGGAACATACTCGCATGGCGTCAGTCTATTTCTCGTCCATCTCAACCGTCAATGGTATTTCTAATACACGATCACTCGGTCCGCTGACGCGAATACATCCACTATCCTTGCGAGTGGAATGGGCGTGACAGCTGAGGCGACCCGCGTCGGATCGATCTTGTAGAGCAGCATCATAGTCTGGTTGCCGTAGATCTCGACGCCCAGCTTGTTTTTCAGGAGGTCGAAGTACTCGCCGTAGTTATGCGGGACCTGCTCCAGCGGCACGCCCATCTGTTCGGAGAGACTGTGCCGTTCTCGCTCAGGCAGACCAGCGCGATCCAGCGCGGTGGTCTCAGTGCCAATGAGTTTCCTGAACCATCCGAAACCCTTCGTCACCGAAGTCACCGCGCTCGCATCCACCAGAATTGTCACCTTGTGGCCGGCTTTCACCGCCGCCCAGGCGACATTCGGCACCGCGCAGATCTGGGCGTCATCCAGCGCGAGCGACGTTTTCATGTGGATCAGAATGCGGGATGGCGCAGCCTGTTGTGCCGGGACGAAGCTCGGCGTGAGCAAAGTGATGACGACAAAAACCACCAGACTGTTGATTGTGTGCCACATCGTGTGCGACCTCCTTGTTGAGAAATAGGTTCCTAGCCCGCCACGGGACAAGACATTCTTATGCCTGTACATCCCGCTTCATTTCCTCGAACTCCTGTTTGGTGATTTCCCCGCGGGCATACCGTCTCTTGAGGACCTCCAGGTTCGATTCTGGCCGAGTGGCGATCCTCTGCCGCATCAGCCATTTGACGAGGTAAATAATACCCGCTATCACGAACACCCAGAACAACACCATAAACAGTAGACCCAGTCCCATCATAGGCATCCATCCACAATCCGTCATCCCACACCTCCCTGCCGAGTTTTCCCTCGCGCCCCAATTCCGCTACCCAGCGCAACAGGACAGTTTGCTCACATCCTTCTTGAACGTCAGCGCAGCCAGCTTGAGTCCTTCCACCATCGTCAAGTATGGATGAAACGTGTCAGCCAGGTCCTGGACATTCAGGCCAAATCGGATCGCGAGCGTGGCTTCTTGAATCACTTCTCCGGCTTCGGCAGCGAGGACATGCGCGCCCAGCAAGCGGCCGGTCTCCTGCTCCGCAACCAACTTAATCAGGCCCTTGGTGTTCCGTGACGCCAGCGCACGGGGAACGTATTCGAGCGGCAACACGGCGGCCTGGACTCGAAGGCCTTGGGCCTTCGCCTGCCGTTCGGTGAATCCCACGCTGGCGATCTGCGGATCGGTAAACGTCACATGCGGAAGCGCACTGAGGTTATACACCCTCCCCACACCGCTGAGCGCGTTTTCGGTTGCCAATCCACCAGCATATGCCGCGACATACACATACATGGGATCACCAATACAGTCGCCCGCCGCATAGATATCGGGATTGCTCGTCTGCAAGTGGTCGTTTACCACGATCTCGCCTTTTGACCCTAATACGACTCCGGCGTCTTCCAATCCGAACCCGCTCGTGTTCGGGCGGCGACCGGTCGCAAGTAGCAAGCGCTCAGCCCGGCAGACTTCGGGCTTTCCGTCGGTCTGGGTGTGCACGAGGCAGCCTCCATCTCGGCGCTCGACATGACTGATCGTGACGTTCGTGCAGATCCGAACCTTCTCCTCTTCGAGGTATCGAACGAGCGCTTGCCCGATCTCCGGTTCCTCCGCTCTCGCCACGTGTGGCCCGCTTTCCAGCACCATCACTTGGACGTCGAATCGCGTAAAGAGCTGGGCAAACTCTAGGCCGATACTGCCTCCGCCAATGATGATCATCGACGCCGGGAGCGCCTCCAGGCTGAGCGCCTGCTCGCTAGTGAGAAAGCCGGCCTCTTGAAGCCCCGGTATTGGCGGCGCCCAAGGCGAAGAGCCCGTCGCGACTACGATTTTCTCAGGCTCATACACGGTGCCGTTGACCCGTACCTGGCGCCCGCCCATGAGCTTCGCTTCCCCCTTCAGAATGGTGATGGTGGGGTACACAGCCGCCACGTCCACATACTTGCCTTGGCGCAACGCGGCGACTAGTTCGTCCTTTTGCTGAACAACACGCTGCCAGTCCGAAGGCGGGGGACAAGCGGTGAGCCCTTCAAATTGTGGGTAGGCTGAGTGATAGCAGAGTTCCGCGGCTTTGATGAGCGTCTTCGATGGCACACAGCCGATATTGACACAGGTCCCCCCGATTGTGCCTTTTTCCACAATGGCCACCCGAGCTCCTGACTCGGCGGCTTTGATCGCCGCGGCAAAGGCCGCCGACCCGCCGCCGATCGTCATCAGATCGTAGTCCCGATGTTTCGATGAGGGAACGGTACGAGTCGGTTCCAGTTCGCGCCGCTCAGCGACCACCCCGTGGTAGCCGGAACGCTGTACAGCTTCCAGGAGCGCGCGATCCGTCACGTCTGATCCGGCCACGACTGTGGCCAGCCCCCCACGCCAGGCGCCGACTTGGGCGTCTTCCACTCCAGGAACGGTCTTCAGCGCCTGCGTGACGTGGCGCGCGCAGCTTTCGCAGGTCATCCCCTCGATTCGCAAGAGAATGTGGCGTCGACCTTCCATGTTGCCCTCCGATCTGTTACCGCTTGGTTGAATGCCGCAACCGATAGAAATCATGGTATCCGAACCTACTTGGCCGCTGGCCTATCGAGTGACTTGAGCCGCCAGTTTTTCTGTCTTGATGACGTCGCCGAGGCAGCACCGACCTGACGGATTCTCCACCTCGCAGCGGCAGTTCCCCGCCTTGACCTCGGCCCGAATGCGGGCGAACGCCGAGGACCGTCCGGTCCGCTGAATGTCCTCGTGGATCATCCGCTCCGTCACGCCGAAGCAATAACAGATCGGAACCGGATCCTCCGTCTCCTTCAGGCCCACCCGCACCCGGACCTGATTCTTCTCGAACTCAGTTCCATCGGCGGCGTAGTACACGACCGGGCAGTGCGGAGTCTCACAGAACACATACTGGCTGCCATTCACCTCACCCAGTGCCTCAGGCTTGAGCAGAGCCTGAACGGTGGTCCGATCGACCGGCTGGCCTTCGCGGCCGCATTGGGGACACAGGACTCGATCTCCTAGTTGCGTTGGCTCCGCAGGCGCCTTGCAGCAGTCAGTCATCCGTTTCTCCTTGTCTCAACACCTCGTTCCTCCCGACTCTCGGATGCATGGTGCGTGCAGCAGGCCCTCCCCGTGGCGTGCTGCTGGCGAGTTCCTGCATACAGGGCAAGACCCAGGAACAGGACCAGTGCCGGAAGGAGTACTGCGTCCAGATAGCCGGTGATGCTCCCGAGCCCAACCACTCCTAACAGCACCACCAAGATCGGCGTCACACAACACAAGGCAACAACCCCTGAGCCAATCAACCCTGTCCACAGCAGTCGCTTACGCTGATTCTCTTCCATCCGACCCCTTTTCATGGCTGACCGATGCCAGCCGCCCTCAAGGTGTGAGCCGAGAGTGGCTCCCGTCGGTAACAGTCCAAGAGCACGCCATCGACTGCAATCGCGCGGACCGCGGTAATTCCGTAGCGTCTGGCTTTCTCTCGGCATTCGTTCGTATCGCAGCCCGCTCGTAGGTCATAAACTCGTATGCCACAACTCGGGCAGGCCAGCGACTGCACCAAATTGACGGTCTCCTCGCAAAGCGGACAGCCGGCCGTAAACACATCAACGCGTCGTTTTTCGGTTGTCATCGTTGACCTTCCTTTCTGTCTTCTCCAGACTCTGCAAAATCGGACAGCGATCCGTCGGCTGCCCGGCCCGGCAGTCTCGAATCAGGTTCCGAAGCGCCCGGGCGAGCGCTTGCAGATCCCGCACTTTCGCCTCTACGTGCGTCAGCTTGGTTTGCGCTCGTCGTTGTACATCACCGCAGCGCGCGGTCGACGTGACACTGAGCTTGAGCAGTTCGGCGATTTCTTGCAGCGTGAATCCCAGTGCTTGAGCGTTCTTGATGAACCGAAGCCTCCGTTCCTCGTCTTCGCCATAGATCCGGTATCCCGATGGTCGGCGCGCAGACGGACCAAGCAGCCTGAGCCGTTCGTAGTACCGCACTGTCTGGATGTTGACGCCGACCGCTTTCGCGAGTTGCCCGATAGTGCACTCAACTGTCATCTTCTCACCTCCGATAAGACGCTACACCCTGTACCATAGTACTGAGTCAAGAGGGCACGCGTTCTTTTTTTCATTCTTCCTCCCGTAAGCCTTCTCTTGAACAAGCGTCTCTTCTCTACCGCTTCGACGGCCAAGAGACCGGGTGCGTCAACATTGTAAGCCAGCTTACAGAAGCCTCGTGTCTCTCGCTGTATGCTCCTATCGAGATATCCACCTATTACAAGAGCAGGTTTGATCTTGAATAGGAATGGTTAATACATAGACGTATCTCCATATGTTCATAACTTAGCGGGGGAGTCATGTCAGGAGAGAACATTGCCCAGGCCGTCAGTGATCGATACGCCCGGGCGGCCAGCTCGGGCGAGCAAATGTGTTGCCCGACCAGCTATGACATGAGCCACCTCAAGACTTTCATCCCGGAGGAGGTCCTCAAGATCTCCTATGGCTGCGGCACGCCCGCCGGTCTGAAAACCGTGCGCGCCGGGGAAACCGTTCTGGACATCGGATCAGGTGGCGGTATCGACTGCTTCGAGGCCTCGCGCCTTGTCGGCCCGACTGGCCGTGTGATCGGGATCGACATGACGGATACAATGCTGGCGATCGCACGCAGGAACGCCGTGATCGTGGCCGGCAATCTCGGCTATCCGTTCTCCAATGTTGAGTTCAGAAAAGGTCTGGCTGATGCCATGCCAGTGGAGGATGACACGGTTGATTTGATTATTTCCAATTGCGTGATCAATCTGGCCCCGGACAAGCGCAAGGTCTTCCGCGAAATGTTCCGCATCGCCAAATTAGGTGGACGTTTCACGATTTCAGATATTGTCGCCGACCAGCCCGTGCCTCAGTATCTGGTTCACGATGCGGAGAAATGGGGCGACTGCCTGTCGGGCGCCTTGACTCTCACCGACTATATGGCTGGCACGACGGAGGCGGGGTTTGCCGGCATCCATCTGATCAAGTCGTCACCCTGGCAACGGATCGACGGCATCCATTTCTTCTCGGTGACCTTAACCGGCTACAAACTCCCTGCGCATGCCCCGGCATCCGGCCCACGCTACGCGACATTGCGCGGCCCCTTCAGCCGGGTGGTGGATGAACTCGGGACAACGTATCGGCGCGGGATTCCACAAGCACTCACCACAGAAGCGGCGCGGCTTCTGAGCCAGCCGCCATTTGCCGCACAGTTTGTCTTGTCACAAGATCCGGTGACGCTCGACCAGACAGATCCACGCTGGACCGCGGTGTTTCCCGAACAGACCCCCTGCGTCTGGCGAGGCGATTTTGCCTTGCTGGCAGGGCCATTCATGGAAGCGCAGGATGACGATCATCATGTCTTTCGGCGCGGCGAGCCACTGGAAATTTGCTCTAAGAGCCTCAAGGTCCTTGAATCGGAAGGCTATGCCCCGCATTTTGCGATCCTCAATCGCGCCGGTCAACGCGTGACTGGGGGGGCCGTCACCTGTTCACCTGAGGGAGCCTGCTGTTGATGAAGTGTGCCTCAACAAGCGACACCCTCACCGTGGGCCAATGTGCCACGGTGCTGAAAGCGTTGGCAGATAAGACCCGGCTGCGTCTTCTGGAGTCCCTGCTGGTCGAGGAGAAATGCGTGACGGAGCTTGTGCGAGAATTGCGCTGTCCGCAGCCGCACATCTCCCATCATCTTCGCATTCTTCGCGATGCCGGGTTAGTCGAAGGGCTCCGGGACGGCAAGCAGGTCTGCTATCGCATCGCTCCGACCGTCCAACGGGCGTTAGCGAATCGGCAAGGGCAGGCCCTGAATTTTGGGTGTTGCGAGGTGCGCTTCCCTGAAACTGTTTTGACCGCGGTGACGCATGTACGCTGAGGTGGCTTGGCTCGTGAGAGGGACTGTTGTGTTTGTGAGGGCCTCGACATGCCGCTGACCCTATTGGGAGAACACCATCCACTAGCCTCTGCAGCCGAACAGCTCAAACTGTTGGCCGATACGCACGGCCAGGCGTCGTTTAAGACTCGGCTCGAACAAGCCGGCCTCTTCCCGCTTCGAGCCACTGGGATAACCGTCTTCCAAATCAACGTGGGCAAGCTCTGCAACCAGACCTGCAAGCACTGTCATGTAGATGCAGGCCCGGATCGGACCGAACGCATGTCGCGCGACACAGCCGAGCTGTGCATGCAGGCGCTCGCTAAGACCGACATTCCCACGGTCGATCTGACGGGGGGCGCGCCGGAACTGAATCCAAACTTTCGCTGGCTGGTTGAACAGGCTCGTGCGCTTGGCCGGCATGTGATGGATCGCTGTAATTTATCCGTGCTCCTGATCCCCTCACAGGCAGACTTGGCCGAGTTTTTGGCGACGCATCGGGTCGAAATCATCGCCTCGCTGCCCTCCTACCGCGCCAGCCAGACCGACGCGCAGCGCGGCGACGGCATTTTCGAGAAGTCGATCGAGGCTCTGCGCTTGTTGAACGGGCTGGGATACGGCCGCCCCGACAGCGGCCTGCTCTTGAATCTCGTGCACAATCCGGTCGGCGCCTTTCTCCCTCCCAAGCAAGAGGCCATCGAAGCGCAGTTTCATAAGGAACTCCAGACTCGCCATGGCGTCGAGTTCACCCATCTCTATACGATCACCAACATGCCCGTGAGTCGATATCTCGAGTTTCTCGTGGAAAGCGGCAACTACGAGCAGTATATGGAGCGGTTGGCTACTGCATTCAATCCCACAGCGGCCGCCGGTGTGATGTGCCGATCAATGATTTCCATCGGGTGGGATGGCACGCTCTATGACTGCGACTTCAATCAGATGCTCGAACTGCCAGTGAGCCAGGGCGCGCCTGCCCATATCCGCGACTTTGATCCGGCTCAACTGAATCAACGCCAGATCGTCATGCGCAACCACTGCTATGGCTGTACAGCCGGCTCAGGCTCCTCCTGCGGCGGGGCGGTCGCTGGAACAGCATCGAGAGGATAGGACGAATCCATGGATGTCTCGGTCGTCGCATTCGTGCTGCTGCTGGCATTGGCGTTTGCCAATGGAGCCAATGATGTCTCCAAGGCCATCGCCACCCTTGTTGGAAGCGGGGTGACGGGGTATCGCACGGCCATTCTCTGGGGGACAGCATGGACGGTCCTTGGTGCTGTGCTCTCAGGAGTGATCGCCACGGCAATGGTCAAGACCTTCAGTCAAGGATTGCTGGCACCTGGCGTCTCTGCTTCGCCCAAACTCGTTGTGGCCGTGCTCGTTGGCGCCATGCTCTGGGTCCTCGTCGCTTCGTGGACCGGACTGCCCGTTTCGACCACTCATGCGCTGACTGGGGCGATCGTCGGGGCGGGCCTCATCGCATTTGGGAGAGAGGGACTGCTCTGGGAGGGGATTGGAAAGAAAATTGTGCTGCCGCTCATTCTGAGCCCTCTGCTGGCGTTGGCGCTCTCTCTCGTGCTGCATCCACTCACACGAAGGCTCGCGGCTCGTTGGGAGGGAACGTGTCTGTGTGTGATGCCGACGGCTCGGGCGCTGGTCATGATCGATGGACAGGGTGCAACACGAACCCTGTTTCAAACGATGACGCTGGGGCGACCTGTGATGGCTGTTCCTGCTCAGTGCGACCGGGCTGGACTGAACGGGCTCATGGTTGGAATGGACAGCATTCATTGGTGTTCGAGCGGGTTGGCCTCCTTGGCGCGTGGGACGAATGACGCGCCCAAGATTGCCGCGATGTTATTGCTCGGGAGCGCCATCGCATCATGGCCCAGCGTAGCAGCGCAGAGTGCCGCGATCATCGGCGTCGCGGTGGCCATGGGGCTCGGCAGCTACCTCGGAGGACTCCGCGTTACAAAAGTTCTGGCTGAAAAGGTTACTCAGATGAATCACAGCGAAGGATTGTCCGCAAATCTCACAACCTCGTCTCTCGTGTTCGTCTCGGCCTTGATGGGGCTGCCTGTCTCAACGACGCACGTCAGCAGCTCGGCCATTATTGGAATCGGGTTGTTGAAAGGCATGAGCGCCGTACGTTGGACGACCGTCCGGGACATGGTCCTCGCGTGGGTCGTCACGCTCCCTGCTTCCGCGCTTCTTTCCGCACTCGCCTACGTTTTCTTCGTCCGAGGGCTATTGTAAGCGGTCTCACAGTTTCCCTCCAATATAACGTGATACACGGGATTGAACCTGGCTTGATCGCGTTCATACATGGACTCATCAACATACTTCTATGCAGCTACGCAGACTCTTCTCATAGAGCTTCTGCGGGGAATGGCTTGTGGTCAATCGAGGAGGATTCTGTGGCGTTGTCGTCTTGGAGGTTTGAAATTCCCTACGCGTGTTGTCTGGTGTTCATCGTGGGAATGCTCAGCGCTACTGCTGCTGCAGCGTCCGAACCGCCTGTCGCTGGTCTCCAGCCGGAGTCGAGTGGTCCTCAGGCTTCCGACGGCGGCCGCGCTGGTTCCGGCCAGCGTGTGACGATCCAGAGCGCCACGCTCGAAAATCTTCTGCTGGGAAGGGGGGTCATTACGCAGGATGACTGGGTTCGGTTGAAGGCGGAAGAAGAACGCCGCGTCTTCGAGCAGTCGGCCGAGATGCAAATGGCCGGGAATCCCCGCTGGTACGAGCGGATTCGCATCAACGGGTACGGCCAGTTTCGCTATAACCTTGGCGCGAGCGACGGCAAGTTCGATCTCCCTTTGAACGACCCTTTCGGAGACCAGCAGGGCAACGAATTTTTCGTGAGGCGCTTGCGGCTAGTGTTGCAAGGCCAGGTATCAGAGCGAATCGCCTTCTTCACCCAGTTCGCGCTGGAGGGAGGGCAGCAGCAATTGTCGAATCGAGAAATCATCGACGCCTACATGGACTACTATCTCACGACTGACCGCGTGCACCGTGTGCGACTCGGGCTGCATCGCGTGCCGAACGCCTTCGATACCTACCGCTCCAGCACAAACCGGCAAGAGCTGGATCGGCACGAATCAATCCAGAGTGGGGCTCCCGGCGAGCGAGACCTAGGCATCGCCTACTATTGGAGCCCAAAGATCGCGCAGGAACGGTTCACCGAGCTGGCTGCTTATCACAATGGTCCGGGAGATTACGGAGTGTTCGGGATCATGGTCTACAACGGTCAGGCTCGAAACCGTGACGAATTGAACAAGGACAAGCACGTCGGGGCGAAGCTGGCCTATCCGTTTGAGTTTCAAAACGGGCGGCTGCTGGAAACCGGCGTCATGGCATTTCATGGCACGTTCTCGGTGCAAGGGGCCAGTCAACCAGCGGTAGCGAGCGCGGCGCGATGTCACAATAGTTTGAACAAGGAAGGAGGCTGTGATGTTAAGGACCAGCGTGTGACCGCCTATCTGTGGACCCCACCGCAGCCCTGGGGCTTCCTGGCCGAATTTACCGTCGGTCGTGGTCCCAAGCGGAACGCCCAAACAGGCTTCATCGATGAAGCCAGCCTGCACGGCGGCTATGTACAGGGATACTACACTTGGCGCTATTCCGATGTCGGCATGCTGACGCCCTATATTCGCTGGGGCGAGTACTACGGCGGGTTCAAATCGCTCAATGGCGCGCCCGACGGCCAATCACGGACTTGGAACTTCGGTTTGGTGTGGGAGCCGGATACGCACCTCCGATTGATGGCCGATTATGTCATCAAGAACGGGTTGAATTCGCAGTTGGTCGTCGGGCGCCCTCAAGACGATTTCGACGCCTCACAACTGCGATTTCAAGCGCAATGGTTTTGGAATTGATCACCTCACCCAGGCGGACGCTCGAATTGAAATGACTTGAATGACCTCGCATCCATTCGTAGGAGGACAGTGAATGCCACGACGCGCGGATAAGACAGGAGTCCGGATGCTCTTCCTCACGAGTCTGCTCTGCTTACCCCTTTTCCCGCTGCACGGCTTGGCTGAACAAGGGGGAATTACTCAGCCCGGAGGACTTGCGCTGGATTCCACCATTGAGCGCTACATCCCTGATCATGATGGCCTGACGGGCCGACTCAGCATCGCGGGATCAGACACGATGAATCCGCTCGTCTCGAAGTTGGCCGCCCGGTTCATGAGCAGTCATCCTGGCATAAAGATCGCCGTGGACGGTGTCGGCACACATGCCGCAATCCGGGAGTTTCAATTAGGCCATTCCTACCAGCGACGTGGGGACAAAGCTCGAGGGAAAGGCAATGAAGGCGCCACTCGGGTCGAGCTACTCGCTTCGTCTCGTGGGTTAACCGAGGATGAACTCGCCGGATTCGAAAGCAATCATGGCTATCGTCCCATCGGCATTCCGATCGCAATGGACGCCCTGGCAATCTACGTCCACAAAGATAATCCCCTGCCGCAACTGACCTTGGCGCAGCTGGATGGCATCTTTGGGAAAGAGCGCAAGCGAGGCCATGCCCCCGTTGTGACGTGGAAGCAGGCCGGTCTCCTTGAAGGGGCGCTGGCGCAGCAGCCGCTTCGTCTGTACGGGCGCGACAAACGCTCGGGCACCCGCGCCGTGTTCAAGCATCTGGCGCTGCTTGACGGTGAACTCAACGAGGAGGTGATCGAGCAACCGGGTTCCGCCTCCACGGTTCTCGCCATCGCACAAGATTCCTTGGCGATCGGCTATGCCGGGGTCGGGTTTCAGATGCCATCGGTTCGCCTGGTGCCGATCGCAAGCAAGCCCGGTGAGCCGGCCTTGTTGCCGTCGCAGGACAACGTGCTGTCCGAAGTGTATCCTCTAAGTCGGCCCCTCTATCTTTACGTGAAGAAGAGTCTGAAGGAGGAGCTTGATCAAGTCGTCAGCGAGTTTCTATCGTTCATCAATAGCTGGGAAGGGCAAGAGATGGTCGGCCGGGCAGGTTTGTATCCGCTGACAGGCGTTCATGTGACGAGGAACCGGCAGGCGTTGAGATTGAGCCATGGCGCCATGATGGCAAGCCCAGAACCATCACTTGAGATGCAACGCGCCGCGGAGGTAGGTGGGGCATGGCGGCCGCCACTGCAAGACTCTGGAGAGACCCGGCACCGACTGACCGATCAAAAGGGAATGCAGAGGGAAAAAGCTCTGTGAGGACAAATCCCTTCCGATACCGGCTATTCGCTTTGTGTGGCGTGGGTCTTCTTCTCTTGCCTGGCTGTGCCGGATTGCCGCAGTCCCGCCAGGTTTATCAGGATCCGATCACCTCCGTCCGTTTGCATGTCGACAAACGGGCAAGAAATGGCCATAGCCACCCGGCACGCATCACGACGGAGCAGATCACGCAGGTCCTCTCCGGCCTACGCGTCGTCCCGAGACGAGGCGTCATGTCGCCGATCACCATGGGGAACACCCAGGAGTCTCCTGCGTTCTCCACGATAGAAATCCAGCGCCTCGCGCCCCAACTCAGCCGTGCCATCGAGCAGGCGAGGCCGGAGGAACTTGTCACGTTTTACCGTCGCGTCGCTGATGCGAGCGTCGGGCTGGCGATCACCTCCGGAGGGTTCTTTGTCCGCCAGACTCATCTCTATGTCGTGTTGGCCAATCAGCGTACGCTGCCGTCCGCAGGGATGAATCAGAACATCGTGGCGGAGATTGATCCCATCGACAGCCCGTTGCTGCCGATCGATCGATCAGACTTCCGTGTCACGTTCACACCTGCGTTGGCTGTCGTTCCCGCCGATGAACGTGAGTCATGGCCCTATATCGATGAAGGGCGCGTCGTCGTGATCGATCTGATTCAACTCTCTCGGGAGACCTCGAAGGCGCAATCAGACGAGCGTCCATTGGAACGGTAGAAGACCAGGCTGCGGCCGAACTGAAGGCACGCATTGCTAAGCTGAAACAGGACAGTCTCCCCTGGCGGACTGATGGCAATGGCATCAACGTCGGAAGGCGTCATGGCTTCAATTCCCTCGGAGTGCTCTCCGTGCTACCCCTTGCCTTGAGCCAGCAGCAACCGATTCTGTGGGAGGGTCAGTGACGACCCTCCTAGTGGTGCTGCTTCTCGCCTGCTCCTGATTCGGATACCGGGTCGAGCCCTGAGAACAGCCTCACCGACCATCCCGAAAGCATGTCGATAGCTGCGCTCCAAACGCTGCGAGCCATCGCGGCTCACAGTGAAGGTTGATCCAGATGCATCTCTACAATCCATTCCGATAATCCGACCATTCTCACAGGGACAAACCCATCATGCATCACGCATCGCATCTTACGCGCGCTCCTTACTATCTCTTCCTGATCTGGCTCCTCTTTAATCAGACCGCCTGCCTCACGGTCACCGATCGGGTGATCCCTGGTTCAACCGTTCGGCAAGAAACCGCAGTCACGTCACAGGGGGTGCCTGATGCTCAGCTCCTGATCCATCCGGACCATCAGGGATGGACCATCAGGCTGACGCAGCCCTTGCTCCGTCAGGTCGAGATCCTGCGAACCGAACGAAAAGAGGAGCATTCGTATTACCCGAATCCTTTCGCAATTCCAGCGGGGGTGTTCGCCTGCCCATCTTCCGTGTGGGGCTGGTTCTGGGGCGTTGTCGCGACCATCCCAGATCCCACGCGCCAACTTGAACAACGGAAGGCGTTGGTGGACTTCACCTTCACGAGTTGCCTGATGGCGTTGTCGATCGTCCGCACTGAGCGAAAGGTAAAGGATGTCGAAACGGTCGTCGAGCACAAGCAGGAACCGGATTCGCGTCCTCTCACGGAAGGGCGCGTCACCCTCTCTTGGCAGGGGACACGTGACGTCAGCGTGCCATATCCCGTCACGGCAGACGGACGAGCCATCGTTCGGGTGAGTCATCTGGCCACGGCGTTACAGCAGCACGAGGTCTCGTTCACGGCGGTGGCGCATGGCCGGATGGAACTGGTCGCGTGGCACCGCGATCAGGTGCTCCGTCGATGGCCCGTCGATGTCACCGCCGACCAGCTCGAGGCGGCGGTGCGGATGGAGATGCCCGTCGTGGCTCCCCGCAGCCGGTGGCCCCGCTCACTGGTGTTCAAGATCGCGATCGAATCTCTGCCTGCGGCGCGACCCGATCCCCTCAGCACCGTGCAAGACGTGCTCGTGCAGCAGGGTTTGACCGTCGTGGCTTCGGAGGCCCAACAACCCCTCGTCCGGCGGGAACTTGAACGGAACCTCAATGGCCTCGTCGAAGATGACCCGGCCATCGGACTGGGCCATTGGCGCGCGGCCACCCTCCTGGTCATCCTCAGTGGCTATGGTGACGCGAACCAATCAGGCGTGAGCTTGTCTTGTCTCAACATCCAGACGCGAGAACTGCTTACGCGCATTGATGTGGCAGCAGGCCCAGAGGGGCTGTCCGGCGCCTTGGATGTCCTCGCGATACGTTTTCAGGATCTGCTTCGACACCTACCGAATCACGCAATCCCCTCAGGACGATAACCCGCTCCTCACTCCCAACGCGGGCCAACTCCGGCTCGCTGACCATCGTTAACCCTTTTCCACTGGAGGTTCTTATGGGTACACAGCGGAGTTTTGACCCTGCCAACACCTGGCCCCTCACCGATCTCAATGCGCTCTCAGTGACCGGTACGCTTGTCCAGGAACCTGACTTACTGGTGGGAGCCACGGGCGAATTAGTAGCCGTGGCGGTACTCGCGATTGAAGGCAAGTTGCAAGCGAACGCTTCCGGCACGATGATCCGGCACACCTACTTCGTCCATGCCTTTGCCATGAGCCCTGTCGCAGACTGGCTGGCCACGATGCGGGTCGGAACCCGCCTGCGGATTCTCGGGTCTCTGGACTATCTATGCCGCGCCGACGCTCCGACGGTTGCCGAACGGGTGGTCCTCTCGATTCGCATCGAGGAACTCGCGCTGCATGCCTGAGCTCGACAGTCCGTTCCGTTTCATCAGTGTCCTTACCTGCTCGGGCCAAGGAAGGCCTGGGCCATCACTCAAGACTTGTTGAACCCTATATCTGAGGTGGTCGATGACAACCTATCCCCCGTTCGACGCGCTTCGTGCCTGTATTCGTGAGGCTCGTACCCAAGGCCACGTGGTGACGGCGCCGGCCCTCGCGAAACCGCGCTTTCGTGCGGTGGCCGAGACGGTGCTTGGGCTGATGCTCCGCCATGTGGCCAATGTTCTCTGGCTGGAAGGCGTGCCAGCCTCGCCAATTATTGAATTGGATGTGGATCTCCCACATGTGGCAATCAGCCTGGATGGCTACGCGATGGGAATCTACTTTTGGCCATCATCCGATCCTGATTCTATTCAGTGGGCGGTTCAGAGTGCTGGAGAATATGGCCAGATCCACACCGTGGCATACCACGCCCTGCCCCTCCCTCCCGGCTGGCATCACTCGTTGAGCGAACCATGGAAGAGCTCTTTCTTCACTCCGTGAAGGGACAAGAGTTGCCTACGGGGGAACGGGAGCGCCTGCGGGCCATCTGAGCCAGCACCTGCACATTCATGAGATGGAAGTGGGTTTGATCGCGGTAGCCATAGGAAAGAAATGAGAAAAGGTCGGGCAGTACAGAAAGTCCATACCCACATGACAACGCCCCATTCAATGGGATCTGCCCGAATAACTGCGGTTCCGAGAGGAATTCCGGCTCTGATACAATGTCTCCGCTTATACGTCGCTGCTCATCCAGAGAAGTTTCAGCGGCAGACTCGACAAGTGGGCCAGCGACGCGTGTGCACCGTGACGGTAATTGGTGACGGAAAGGGGTAATCATGAGAATTGCATTTTACGGTCGGTATAGTTCCGACAACCAGCGAGAGGCATCGATCGAAGATCAGCATCGTGTCGTTCAACGCTGGGCGGAACGGTATGGGCATGCAATTATCGGGGAATTTTCTGACGCCGCTGTCTCCGGTGCTAGTGCAAAAACGCGAGAAGGTCTGCAGGCCGCACTGGACGCTACGCACTCACTCACCCCCCCCCCCCCCGACCTTTGAGGCGCTCGTGGTTGATCAGCTTTCCCGGCTGTCGCGGGATGTGGGCGACACCGACACCATTATCAAGCGGCTGAAATTTGCCGGTGTCCGAGTCATTGCGGTTTCAGACGGGATCGATACCGGGGAGGAGACGACAAAAATCAGCGTGACCGTGAAAAGCTTGGTCAATGAGCTGTTCTTGGACGATTTACGCAAGACGACCAAGCGCGGACTTGATGGGCAGTTCTTGAAAGGTCTTTCCACAGGTGGGCGGACGTATGGGTATCGCTCTGAACCCGTGTTTGACGAATCAGGGAAAACGGATCCGCGTGGGCAGCCAATTCCTGTCGGATATCGCCTGGCCATTGAGCCGAATGAAGCAACAACAGTCCGAGACATCTTTTCACGCTTTCGAGATGGAGAAGGTGAAAAAGCTATCGCGAAGAAGTTAAATGCTCGAACAACAGGCAAAGTGTGGCGGCCGAATACCATCTATCTGATGTTACAGAACTGCAAGTATCGTGGGCTGTTCTACTTCAATAGACGGGAATGGCGTAAGCACCCGGAAACCGGCCGGCGCGTGTGCCGACTGCGGCCTCGCGAGCAATGGGAACAGCGAGAGATTGAAGAGCTTCGAATTATCGACCAAGAACTCTGGGATGCCGTGCAGATGCGACTGGCGTCACGGGAGAAGCTGTTCACACATGCTCGGCAGCGGACGACCCACTTGCTCTCAGGCTTGCTTGTTTGTGATCAGTGTAGTGGCCGACTCGGCATCGCAGCAAAGGACTACTATGCCTGTCGCAACCATGTGGTGCTAGGCACCTGTGAGAATGATCTCAGGATTCATCGAGAGACGATCGAAGAGATCATCGTCCGTGAGTTTGCAGCACATTTACCACAGTACATCGAATTGCTCCGGGATGCCGCAAGTCAAATCATGTCCAATCAGTCTGAGGATGATCGAGATACCCGTGCTCAAATGGATGCCTTGCGAAAGGAAGCAGCGACCATCATGGGGGCCATTGGACAAGGCCGCCTACAGGGCCCCGAGCACTTGACGAGGCGTTGGCCGCGTGCCAGCGTCTCTGGAGCCGTGCAGACACATTGGAAAGTGAGCAGGGGCGGAAGAGAAAACAAGAACAAATCGAGGTGACGAAGTACGATCCCGAAGCGATTAAGGCCTTTGTAAACGATCTTCCCGCGGCGCTACGGACGGACGTGAGAATAGGGCGTGAATTTCTGAACGAGACCCTCAAGAGCGCTCGGGTTGCCAAGATCGGAAACGGGCGGCCTGATTGCCCCGTCTGCAAGAAGTCCTTTCCGAAACTGACCGTTCAACATCTCCGCAAGCATCGGCTCACTTTCCAGGAGGCCTACCGTCGCTACCCTGAGGTCGGTTTTACAAAGCGGGCTCGGTTGAGCATTCAACCGAATCCGGAAGGAATTGCGAAGACTGGGAAGGAGTACGGTTTCGTGGTTGCGGGGAGAGGATTTGAACCTCTGACCTTTGGGTTATGAGCCCAACGAGCTACCAGGCTGCTCCACCCCGCAGATGGAGACTAACAAAGCGTTGAACGGCAAGTCAAGCTGAGTTGCACCCGTTGCATTCAGTGCAGGGCGATGTTAAAGGCATAGCATGCGGATTGTCTTTATGGGCACGCCGGAATTCGCCGTCCCTTCACTTGAGGCGCTGCTGAAGTCTGATGACCAGGTCGTAGGCATTGTTACGCAACCTGATCGTCCTAAAGGGCGCGGCCAAGTCTTGACTCCGCCTCCGATCAAGCTCCTTGCGCAACGAGAAGGCATACCTTTTCTCCAGCCTGTGAAAATCAGAGTGCCTGAGTTTCTCACGGCCCTCGCAGCCTGGAAGCCCGATCTGATCGCTGTCACGGCCTATGGACGAATTCTCCATAGCCCGATCCTTACCTTGCCGCCGATGGGTTGCGTGAATGTACATGGTTCGCTGCTGCCGAAATATCGTGGAGCGGCGCCAGTGCAATGGGCGGTGATCAACGGTGAGACCGAGACCGGCATCACTACCATGCTGATGGATGAGGGGATGGATACAGGCGCCATGCTCTTGCAGGAGTCACTGCCGATTCTCCCTGAAGACACATCGGGAACGCTGGCGCCGCGCCTCGCCGTACTCGGAGGAAGTTTGCTGGCGAAGACCATTGCGAGGCTCAAGGCGGGAACGATTACGCCGCAGCCGCAGAATCATGCTTTGGCCACCTTGGCCCCGCCCTTGAAGAAAGAAGACGGGGTGATTGACTGGGCAACGAGTGCGAGCAACATTGCCAATCGTGTCCGCGGTCTTTCTCCCTGGCCCGGTGCCTATACGTATATCGGTGGTGAACGATGGATGGTGTGGACCGTAACTCAGAGTCCGGGGAAGCCTGATGTTGCCCCCGGCACCATCATCGAGGTGACGAAGCAGTCTATCCAAATCGCGACGGGAGACGGGGTGGTAGTCCTGAGAGAGATTCAACCGTCCAATAGTAAACGACTCACTGTGGCGCAGTATTTGGCGGGGCATCGCGTGAGCGCCGGCCAACGTTTCGGTGCAGAGCCGCCGCCGTCAGAATCACCGGCGTGATCGGACACGCCATGTCTTCTCCTCCTGTCTCAATGCAGTCCGCCTCTTCTTCCGCCAGGGCCCGCGCGCTGGTGGCCTTGTTGACCCAGTCCAAATCAGGCGACCCACTCGATGAGGTCTGCAATCGCTTGTGGGATCGACAAGCGATGGATGGGCGTGATCGCGCCTTTGCCATGGAATTAGTCTATGGAGTGTTGCGCCGCCAGGAGACGCTTGATTGGCGTTTGGAGCCCGCACTGAAGAAACCCTTGCCGCGACTCCCGCTGATGGTGCAGATGCTTCTGCGCATGGGGATGTACCAGTTGGCTTACATGGATCGTGTGCCGGCCTCTGCAGCCGTGAATGAATCCGTGAATCTGGCCAAGGTCAACAAGGCCCAGCTTGGGAGGGATTGGAGCGGCCTCGTGAATGCCGTGTTACGAACCGTGATCCGTTTGCCGGAACGGCCGTTCCCCGGGCTCCACCCAGAGCCGGCTTTGGCACTCTCGATCCGCTACGCGGTACCCCAGTGGCTCTGTACTCGATGGGTCGAACACATGGGGATTGAAAGGGCGGAAGCTGCCTGTCAGAGCGTGAGTGCCGTTCCAGTTCTGACGCTGCGGGTGAATCGTCAGCGAGTGACCCGTGACGCGTTTCTTGCGCAGCTCGTCGGCGCGGGGATTGCCGCCCGTCCGACAACTGTCAGCCCCGTCGGGGTGATGCTCGAAGAGGGACGGGCCGTCACTACGATCCCGGGGTTTCAAGACGGATTGTTCTATGTCGAAGACGAAGCCGCGCAACTCGTTCCACCTCTATTGGATCCACATCCGGACGAGCGTCTTCTCGATGTTTGTGCGGCCCCTGGAGGAAAGGCGACGCATCTGGCCGAGCTGATGTCGAATCGTGGTCAGATCGTAGCAATGGACCGTCACGCCGTGCGATTACAGGTATTGAAAGAGAACTGCCAGCGGCTTGGTGCGGCGATCATTTCTCCGGTTGTGGGGGATGCGAGAGAGCTTGGCATGATTGCCCCTCGCCAGAAGATAGAGACACAGCTCCCGCCGATGGGCCTGTTTGATCGCATCCTGGTCGATGCTCCTTGCAGTGGCATTGGCGTACTGCGTCGACACCCTGATGCGAAGGGGAAAAAAGATGTCGGAATGTTCGCCCGCCATCAAGTTTTACAGGGAGAGATTCTCGAACGGGCGTTCACTGTCTTGCGGCCTGGCGGGGTGCTGGTCTATAGTACCTGCTCGACAGAACCGGAAGAGACTGAAGCCGTCATCATCCGGTTTTGCCAGGACCACGCCGATTGTGCTCGCGAGTCCGTCGTGCCGTGGATTCCCGCTCCTGCCAGTCCGTTTGTGACGGCACAGGGCGCGTTGTCCACGATGGGAAATACCCTCGGGATGGACGGGTTCTATGCCGTCCGGTTGAGAAAGACGCAAGGGTCGCTATGAGTAGTCCGGTATTGATTGCCCCCTCGATTCTCGCAGCTGATTTCGTGCGTCTGGCTGATGAGATTGCGGCTGTGGAACGAGCCGGCGCGGATCTCCTTCATATCGATGTGATGGACGGACACTTTGTGCCGAACCTCACGATCGGTCCTCCGGTCGTCGAGTCGATCAAGAAGGTCGCTAAAGTGCCGCTCGATGTGCATCTGATGATTACCAATGCCGATGCGTTCATTCCGGAGTTTGTGACGGCCGGAGCCGATTACATCACGGTGCACGTCGAAGCCTGCCCTCATCTCCATCGGACAATTCAATCGATCAAGGAGCGTGGCGTCAAGGCGGGCGTGACGCTCAATCCTGCGACGCCGGTCAGTGTCCTGCAGGAGATTTTAGCCGACGTCGATCTGGTGCTCGTCATGTCGGTCAATCCAGGATTCGGCGGGCAGAAGTTCATTCCGTCCGTATTGAAGAAGATTGCCTCAATTCGGGAGATGTTGGATCGTCTCCAAAGCCGGGCGTTGCTCGAAGTCGACGGCGGAGTGAAACCGGACAATGCCGCGCAGATCATCGCGGCGGGAGCCGACGTCCTGGTCGCCGGCTCGGCGATTTTTGCGAGCCGAGACTATGCCGGCACCATTGCAGCGCTGCGGACCGCGGGGCAGCCGGCCGCCACAATCACCTCTCACGCCGCTTCCCATCGATAGGCCATTCAGGGTGGATACTTCCGCACTCATCGACAGTCTGCATCCCCTCGAAATCAAGGTCCTCATGGCCCTCGGGTCACGTCCTGCAGGCACCGTGCTCGAGACCGAGCCATTGGCCGCTGCGGCTGAATTGGAGCCGTCCCAGCTCAGCATGGCGATCGAGTGGTTACTCGCAAAGTCTCTGCTGGTGGTGCCTGCCGAGACGGTGACGCCGATGGTGTCCCTGACGAAGGTGGGCGAACAGTATGTCAGTGGCGCTTCACCGATCGAACGGGTCTTCTCAGCCGCGCGAGAAGTGGCCAGCACGGGGAAGCGGCTGACCATCCCCGATCTGCAGGCGCAGGATGGATTGGATCCATCCGATGTCAGCAAAGCGGTCGGACGTTTGAAAAAAGAAGGAGTGTTGCTGATCGTCCAGGGCGGCTGTATCGAATCCACTGGCCGTCCCAGTCCGACCGTCGAGGCCATGAGGGTCTTGCTGCAACAGGTCAGCGAGGCGGCTCGAGAACTAAAGAGCTTTCCTGAACCCCATCGCCAAGTGATCGAGGATTACGCTGTCAAGCGCGGGAACGCCAAAGAGCCATTCCGGGTGGATGATCGGGTCACGCGATCCTTTACGCTCTCTCCGTCCGGAGTCGAGGCGGCAGAGCACCTCGCCAAGGAAGGAGTGGCGGAGGAAGTCTCTCAACTCACCCCCGAACTGTTGAAGGACGGCAGTTGGCGGAATAAGCGATTCCGCAAATACACCATCAGTTTGCGTGCGCCCCGCATCGGAACGGGGAAGAAGCATCCCTATCGCGAGTTTCTCGATACCGTTAAGACAAAGCTCGTGAGTATGGGTTTTCAGGAAATGCGCGGCTCGCTGGTGGAAACCGAATTCTGGAACATGGACGCGCTCTTCATGCCGCAGTTCCATCCGGCCCGCGATATTCACGACGTCTACTTCGTGAAGCAACCCACGCATGCCGCGAAGATCGTCGAGCCGTTCCTGTCACGGGTGACGAAGGCACATCAGGATGGCGGCAAGACCGGTTCCACAGGGTGGAAGTACGCTTTCAATGCCGAACGAGCCAAGCGGCTGGTATTGCGGAGTCAGGGGACCGCCGTTTCCGCAAGGACGTTGGCGTCGGCGCCGGCCGTGCCGGGAAAGTATTTCTCGATCGCTCGCTGCTTCCGCTATGACCAGGTCGACGCCACGCATGCCACCGATTTTTTCCAGGTCGAAGGCATTGTGCTGGGTGAGGATATTAACTTCCGTACGCTGCTCGGCCTCCTGAATCTCTTTGCGCGTGAAGTGGCCCAGGCGAAGGAAGTGAAATTCCTGCCGGCCTATTTCCCCTTTACCGAACCGTCGGTCGAAATGCATGTGCGGCATCCGCGCCTGGGGTGGATGGAGCTGGGCGGAGCGGGGCTATTCCGCGCTGAAGTCACCTTGCCATTGGGTGTCGCCGTGCCCGTCATCGCCTGGGGACTGGGCCTGGATCGCATGGCGATGGTGGCGCTCGGCATTCACGACATTCGCGAATTGTTCACCGACAATCTGGACTTGATCCGGACTACCAGAGGGATCTTCTAGCGCACGCCATGCCCACGATTTCTATTTTCAAAGACGACTTCGAATCGCTGCTGGCTCTCGGCGGTCGCGCCAAGCGCCCGGTCTCGATCGAGCAGTTGGAAGACTGGCTCATGCTCGTGAAGGGTGAGCTCAAGGGGCACAATACTGAAACCGGAGAGTTGCGCATCGAATTGCAAGACAGCAATCGGCCCGACCTCTGGTGTTGCGAAGGCATCGCGCGGCAAATTCGTATCAAGCAACAGGGGAAGCTCAAGCCGTATCCGTTCTTCGCCAAGAAGGCGAAGAAGGGACACGTGCTCATTGTCGCACCGGGGCTCGAACAGGTGCGTCCCTATGTCGCTGCTTGCACAGCCAGGGGGTATCGGGTTACTGAGGAAGGCTTAGCCCAGCTCATTCAGACGCAGGAGAAGCTGGCGGATATCTTCGGGCATAAGCGAAAGACCGTCTCGATCGGGATCTACCAGCTGGCGAAGATTGCCTTCCCGGTCACCTATGAGTTGGTCAAGCCGGATCAGGCGAAGTTTACCCCGCTGGGTATGGAGACGGTGATGACGCTGGCGGAAATTCTCATGGTCCATCCGAAAGGGCTGGAGCATGGGCATATCCTGGCCGGGCAGAGTCGTCTCCCGATTCTCCGTGATGCGAAGAATCAACCCTTGTCGTTCCCGCCGATCATCAACAGTCGAGAAGTGGGGGAAGTGCGCGTCGGGGACGACGAACTGTTTGTCGAAGTGACCGGGACCGATCAGTTGATGGTTGTCCTTACGCTGAATATCTTTGCTGCCAACCTTGCCGATCGCGGCGCCGTGATCGAACCGGTTGAAGTGCACTACCCCAAGAGCACCCCGTTGGGTAAACGGGTGGTCACGCCGCAGGATCTCGGGAATTCCAAGACGATTCAACTCAAGACCATTGAACAAGCACTAGGTCAAGAACTCGGTGTGAAGGTTGTGAAGCAGGCGCTCGAAGTGTACGGGTACGAGGTCTCAGCTGGGAAGGGGGCGGTGAAGGCAACGTTGCCGCCTTATCGGCAGGACCTTATGCATGCGATGGACGTGGTTGAAGATGTCGCGATCAGCCGTGGCTACGGAGAGTTCGCTCCGGTCATGCCGGCGCAATTTACGGTAGGAGGGCTCTCGCGGATTGAGCAGAGGTCGGATCGAGCGCGTGAGCTCATGGTCGGGCTGGGATTCCAGGAAATCATCTCCAACATTATGGGATCGCCGGAGAGCTATCGCGATACGATGCGTCTGGCTGATACAGAGTGGGGGAGGATGGTCGAAGTGGAGAATGCCATGACGCTGACCTTCTCCTGCCTGCGACAGTGGCTGCTTCCTTCGTTGCTGCGTGTCGAAACAGCGTCGAGCCGGGCGTTCTATCCGCACCGTTTGTTCGAGGCCGGCGATGTGGCGATCCCCGATCCCACGCATGAGCTAGGCTCACGCACGGAAACGGTGTTGGGCGCCGTCATTGCCCATGCGACCGCGCACTTCTCGGAAATCCACTCGTGTCTCGATATCCTGTTTTATCATCTGGGGAAAGACTACAGCCTGGAGCCGGTCCAGCATCCGTCCTTCCTGGAAGGCCGCGCAGGGCGCATCGTCGTCGCAGGAAAACCCATCGGCGTCATCGGCGAAGTCCATCCCGAAGTCCTCGAGCGCTGGCAGATCACCGTGCCGGTCGTTTCGTTCGACGTGAATCTCTCTCAACTGCTCGATCTGAGCTAGTTGTTTTTTCGCCTTGCCATCTCATCTTGCGTCCCTGGAATTTCTCACGGCGGTCATCACATTTTTGCCACCTCATGGCGCGGACCTGGCGTGAGCGATGAGCTGCGTTAGCTAGCGCTATATTATCTCCATCCGACTATTGGTCTTGCGGTTGCCCATGATTTGAGGTCACGGTGAGGAACCGACGATATTTTCTTATTGCAGAGATGTGAATGCAGACGAACGGGCGAATTCAAAATACCGGAGCCGACAAGTATCAGGTCTGAGATGCGTTGGGGGATGGGGTGCTGAGGCTGGTAAGTTGATGGAGGGCGACAGCTTGTCGCCCTCCAAGATCAGAGAAGCTACTTGAAACCGTGGTTCAGAGGCGGTGTCGTTATGCAGCGACAGGAGTCAAGTGTTGCTTGGCCAATCCGACCAACTTTTCAAAGCCTGCGGCATCCTTGATCGCCATGTCTGAGAGAACTTTGCGATCCAGTAGGATTTCCGCTTTCTTGAGGGCGTTGATGAACCGGCCGTAGGTCAGTCCTTGTGCCCGGACGGCGGCGCTGATGCGTGCAATCCATAACCGCCGAAAGTCCCGCTTCCGGTTCTTTCTTCCGTCATAGGCGTACTGCTGTCCCTTATCAACTGATTCCGTGGCTGAGCGGAACAACCGGCTCTTCGCGCCGTACTGTCCCTTTGCTAGCTTCAGCCGCTTTTTCCGTCTCGCTCTTGTTTTCGGTCCACCTTTTGCGCGGGGCATGACTCAATACTCCTTTTATCCGTGAGGGTCGCTCTTTAAGGGCTTAATTATACGGCAAGAGGCGGTTCAAAGACAAGGTGGAAGTCGCATCCACCACGGCGGTTCCGCTTAACCGGCGCTTTTGATCGCTTTTCTTATGGCTTAACAAGTGGCGCTTCCCGGCTTTCCGTCGGACAAGCTTGCCGCTTCCGGTGCGGGAAAACCGCTTTTTAGCCCCTTTGTGTGTCTTGGCTTTCGTTTTCATCGAATCCATCCTCTCCGTTTGTAGGCTGCAAATGTATCCCTAATTCTTGGGTGCCACGATCATGATCAGGCTGCGGCCTTCCATGCGCGGGGCGTACTCTATCGTTCCAATCTCGGTCATTTCGGCGATGACTGAGCTCATGAGTGATCGGCCCATCTCTTGATTGGCCATTTCCCGGCCACGAAACGTCAACGTGACCTTGGTCTTGTTCCCGTCAGCCAAAAATTCCTTGATCTGACGGATCTTGATGCCTAGGTCGTGCTTATCGGTGCGTGGCCGAAGCTTGATTTCCTTGACCTGGGTCGACTTTTGGTGACGTCGATTCTGATGGTCCTTCTTGCTGAGCTCGAATTTGTATTTGCCGTAATCCATGATTCGGCAAACCGGCGGCGCTGCAGTGGGAGCGACTTCCACGAGGTCGTAGCCGCCCTCCTGAGCCTGGCGCAACGCGTCTGGCGTGGGGAGGATCCCCAGTTGCTCTCCTTCCGGACCGATGACTCGAACCTCTCGCACTCGAATTTCGCGGTTCACGCGCAGTTTGGGGACGATAACCCACCTCTTAGTGTGTTGGTTGTAGCTCCGGCTGCGCGCGCGTGACGTCGTTCCTGAGAAGATCGATCACTGCAGCCCCTGTCATACTGCCAAGATTTGCCCCGCTCCGTCCTCTGACGGAGAGCGTGCCGCTCTGGACTTCCCGATCCCCCGCCACGAGCATGTAGGGGATTTTGGCTTTTTCCGCCTCGCGAATTTTAAAGCCGATTTTTTCGTTGCGCAGGTCGGCATCAGCCCGAAACCCTGCGGCTTTCAACTGCGCGACGACGGTATTCACATACTCCCGCTGATTGTCGGTGATCGCCATGACCACGACTTGGACCGGCGCCAGCCAGGTTGGGAATGCGCCGCCATAATGTTCGATGAGAATCCCGAAGAATCGCTCAATGGACCCCATCAAGGCCCGATGAATCATGATCGGCTCGTGAGATTTTCCATCTTCCCCGATATAACTGAGCTCAAACCGTTCCGGATTGTTGAAGTCCACCTGAATGGTGGAGCATTGCCAGGATCGGCCAAGAGCGTCCTTGATTTTAATGTCGATTTTCGGTCCGTAGAAGGCCCCGCCCCCTTCATCCAAATGAAAGGCGATCCCACGGCTCTTGAGCGCTCCCTCCAGCGAATCTGTCGCGAGGACCCACTTGTCATCAGAGCCGACCGACTTTTCCGGTCTGGTCGACAGAAAGATCTCAAAGTCGACAAAGCCGAACGATTTCAAAATAAAGAAGGTGAAGTCCAATACCCGGCTGACCTCATCCTGAATCTGATCGGGTCGGCAAAAGAGGTGCGCATCGTCTTGCGTGAATCCGCGCACGCGCAAGAGGCCATGCAGGACGCCCGTGCGTTCATACCGATACACTGTACCGAGCTCGCCGTAGCGGATGGGGAGATCCCGATAACTCCGCAAGTGCGATTTGTAAATCATGATGTGGTAGGGGCAGTTCATCGGCTTGAGCTGGTATTCGCTGCCTTCCAGCTTCATCGGCGCGAACATATTCTCCCGATAATAGTCAACGTGGCCGCTCGTTTTCCAAAGGTCGAGCCTGGCTACATGGGGCGAATACACCAGATCGTATCCATCCTTAATGTGCTGTTCGCGCCAGAAGTTCTCGATCAAGAGCCGAACCAGTGCGCCTTTGGGATGCCAGAGGACCAATCCAGGACCGGTTTCATCCTGTATCGTAAAGAGATCGAGTTCTTTCCCTACCTTACGATGATCACGCCGCTTAATCTCTTCAAGGCGCGCCAGATAGGCGTCGAGTTCGGCCTGGGTTGGGAAGGATGTTCCGTAGATCCGTTGCAACATCGGATTACGCTCATCTCCGCGCCAGTAGGCGCCGGCGGTGGTCAGGAGCTTAAATGCGCCGATGTGGCCGGTGGCGGGGAGGTGGGGCCCACGACAGAGATCGATAAACTCGCCCTGGCTATAGGCCGAGATCGGCTCATGCTCAGGGAATCCTTGGATCAATTCGACTTTATAGGCTTCACCGCGAGATTGGAAAAGCTGAATAGCTTCTTGTTTCGACAGCTCCTTCCGCGTGACCGGCAGGTTCCGCTTGATAATCTCGCGGACGCGAGCTTCGATTTTCTCGAGATCCTCCGGCGTGAAAGGCCGCTCGAAGGCGAAGTCGTAAAAGAAGCTATCTTCAAGCGCAGGACCGATGGTGACCTGTGCGGTTGGAAATACTTCTTTTACCGCCTGCGCCATGATGTGGGTGCTGCTATGGCGATAAACCTCTCGCCCTTCTGCCGTATCGAACCGGACGGGTTCCACGACAGCGTCTTCAGTCAGCGGCCGTGACAGATCGACCACGACTCCGTTGACTTTGGCGGCGAGGACATCGGATCCGATCGACAGGCCGCAAGCCTTCAAGGCCGCTCCCACGGTCTGTCCGGTTTCCAGGACCTGGCTATTCCCGCCTTTGAGAGTGATCTTCATCCGTCCCAGTGCTTTTCTTATTCAAACAAAAACAACAAAGGCATTCCGCCGCCTCAAGGCAAACGGATGCCCCTAGCCGGAATGGTAGGCGCGGACGGTCTTGAACCGTCGACCTTTACCGTGTCAAGGTAACGCTCTCCCCCTGAGCTACGCGCCTATTGTCCGGGTGGGCATGCTAATATAGCCCTGCCCATACTGTCAAGAAATGCAAAAGAGAAGGCAGCCTTCTTCCGGAGGTTCTGGAAGGCACCGCCTTCTCTTTGTGTTACTGAAAATGCCGCGGGGTCGTTACTTGACCGCCGAACGCAGTTCCTTTCCCGCAGAGAACTTCGGGACCTTGGCGGCTGGGATTTTGAGTGATTCCCCGGTGCGTGGGTTTCTGCCCATCCGCGCTTTCCGCTTTGAAATCGTAAAGGTACCGAAATTCACCAGAGAAACCCGCTGTCCCTTCCTTAGCGACGTCGTGACGGCTCCGGTGAAGGCCTCCAGGGCCGTGCCCGCGGCAACTTTTGTGATTCCTGCCGAGGCTGCCATTTTCGCAATCAGCTCTTCCTTCGTCATCAGTCCCCTCCTTGGTTATGAATGAATGAGGATGCCGAACGCCTGAAGCCTTTCCCATTGTCCAGACAGAGTCTCCTGCTGCACCGCAGCACTAGGAGGAGCCAGTGGCCTTTACGCGACCCCGCTTCAATGGAATATGGAGATTCGTAATCTTCTTTCTCAACGTATTGCGATTCAGGCCCAATAATTCCGCCGCTTGGATTTGATTGCCTTGGGTTTCTCGCAGAGCTGACGAGATCAGAGGGCGTTCGACGGCTGAAATCAGCATCGGATGAAGGTTCTTGGCGGCGCCGTGATGCATCCCCTTGACGAAGTCTCCCATTTTTTGGTCGAGGAAATCTTCCAGCGAGAGATCGTGTCCCTTGCTCTTCTGGGTTTCCTCGCGGTGCTGGCTCATCAGTTGGAGCATAGCCGGAGCCCGCTTCAGAACAGTTCGTGATCCCACAATGACCAAAGTTTGGGCGGGATCTATCCGTGGAGGAAGCACCTCGGAGTGGCCTTGCCCTGGGCGAGCCTCTACAACCACCGCATCATATGGGCGTCTGGGGAGATCTTTGGGGAGCGAGGCTGCATCGCGAACCATCGTGACGGAGGCGTTTCCAAAAACGGCTTTGAATTGAGCATGGATGTCGGCATCCGCCGTCAGTAATAGAATGGAAAAAACCGATGTGGGAACCGACATGCGGGCACCATGAGAAGAAGAGGGCGGGATTATTGCCCAGGGTGGACATGATGTCAAATGGATATTTCTCTGGTAGGGGCTCGGCCGTGAGCAAATCGGGTAGAGAGAAGAGTCTGTGTCCCCTCGTGTGTCATGGGAAAGCTGAGCGTACGATTTTCAGAAAGTCGGCGTCGCCATGGAAGAGTCTCGGGAAGCGGCTCACGGGCTGAAATATTGTCGAGCCTTCCCCTGCGAGAATCGAAATTCTCTCAACGGGGAAATTGGTTGCTTGACAGTTGGGATCGGGGAGCTGTATATCGTGGAAAGATTAATTCCTACCGGAATTATCAAGAATGAAAGTTTCGCATCGCGCAACGTATGGAATCTTGGCTGCCGTTGACCTTGCCATGAATGGGAAAGAAGTCCCCATTCAAGCACGGGCCATCGCCAGGCGGCAATCAATCCCTGTGCGATTTCTTGAGCAAGTGCTGCATGCGATGAAGAAGGCCGGTCTCGTCGATAGTACGCGGGGTGCACAGGGGGGCTATCTCCTCTTGCGTGCTCCCTCAGAGCTGTCAGTGGCCGATTTGCTTGAGGCGCTTGATGGACCGGTGTTTCACGACGCATCACAGAATGCGACCGGGCAGAATCGCCGTGATACGAGAGAACAGCTGTTACTCGGGGCGGTGTGGGAAAAAGTGCATCGAGCGGAACGCGGAGTCCTCTCTGCTATCACGATCGATCAATTGGTTGAACGCCAGCGGGTGCTCGATCAGCAACAGAATCCGATGTATCACATCTGATTCGGCAGGCTGGTTCCGGCGGCACCGTGGTGTGTTAGTCGCGGCAAGGGAGAAATATTTATGAGCCCCCAAGATCAGCTGATCATACCGGAGATCAAGACCTCTCCGATTCCTCCCGCCCTGCTGGAGGAAATCGAAACATTTGAGGCGGAAGCCCTTCGCACCATGGCGGGGGAAGTCTCGAACGATCTCTTCAAGCCGTTTCGGTTGCAGTACGGGATTTATGGGCAGCGTCAGCCTGGCGTGCAGATGGTCCGCATCAAAATTCCGTTCGGGGGGATCTCGGCGAATCAGCTCCGACGAGTTGCTGAGCTGGCCGATCGCCATGCCACCGCCGTCGGGCATGTCACGACGCGCCAGGACATTCAGATGCACTTTGTCGAGTTGAAGGACGTGCCGACCATCATGCGCGGCCTGGCCGAGGTGGGGCTGACGACGCGTGAAGCGTGCGCCAATACGGTTCGTAACGTCACGGCTTGCCATTTGGCCGGGGTCTGCCAGGGGGAAGTCTTCGATGTGACGCCCTACGCGAAGACCATCGCCTATCATCTGTTGCGCAATCCGTTGAATCAAAGTCTGCCGAGAAAGTTCAAGATCGCGCTGTCCGGCTGCAAGCAGGACTGCGCCCTGACGCCGATTCATGACGTCGGTTTGCTGGCCGCCAAACGTGCCGACGGGACGATCGGGTTTCGCATGGTCGCAGGCGGCGGCTTGGGGTCGGCTCCACGCATCGCCCAAGTGCTGCGAGAATTTACTCCGATGGAAGAATTGCTGCCAAGCATCGAAGCCGTCATTAAGGTGTTCGATACGCTCGGAAACCGCAAGAACCGCAACAAGGCCCGCATGAAATTCGTCATCGAAAAGCTGGGATTCGATGAATTTAAGCGGCGCTGGGAAGCTGCCTACGAATCGATGGGGTACGCCACACCATCGCATGAGCCGATCAAGCTGCTTACCTATGCGGACGAGCCTGTGCCGCTCATCATGCCGACGCGGAATGGATCCGGCCCCTCGTCGTCGAATGGGAATGGGTCTGGTTCTGGCATCGGGCACGAAACGCCTTTTGAAATGTGGAAGCGGACGAATGTCGTCAAACAGAAGCAGCCCGGGTATGTTACGGCGGCGATCAAGCTCTTCATGGGCGATCTGACATCTGAGCAAATGCTTGGCGTGGCGGACCTCGCGGAGCGGTACGCCAACGGGAACATCCGGACCACCATCAATCAGAACATGGTGATTCGGTGGATCCCGGAATCGCAGATCGAATCGCTGCATGCGGATCTTGTCGCGCAGGGGCTGGCCGATCCGGGCGCCGAACTTGTCGAAGACATCATCGCTTGCCCCGGAACCGATACGTGCGGTCTGGGCATTACCTCATCCAAAGGGCTCGCGCGCGCATTGGGCGAAGTGTTCCCGGCCGGCCGGGTGCCCGAAGATCTCTCGGACGTCAGTATCAAGATTAGCGGCTGTCACAACTCCTGCGCCCAACACCACATCTCGACGATCGGGTTGCATGGCGTCGGGAAGCGGTTGGGGGAGCACGTGGCGCCGCATTATGAGCTGCACCTCGGCGGGCAAGTAGATGGTACTCCGAAGATCGGGCAGATGACGGTCAAGCTGCCGGCGAAGTCTGTGCCGGCGGCCCTGTCGCATCTTGTCACCGTGTATCGGCGGGATCGCCTGCCGAAGGAAACCCTCTCCGCCTTCATCGCGCGCGCCGGAAAAAATAAACTCAAGGACGAACTGATCCCCTACACCATCGTTCCTGCGTATAAGGACGATCCCACCTTCTACTACGACTGGGAAGGAGAAGCAGAGTTCATCCTGGAGGATCTCGGTCCCGGCGAATGCGCCGGCGGTGCGCTGGAGATGATTGAGAACGGGATTCTTGAGGCAGACCAGGAGCTGTATCAGGCCAAGCTGCTGGTCGAGAATCATCAGTATTCCGTGTCGGTGAATAAGTCGTATCGTGCGGTGTTGGCGGCGGCCAAAGCCATGTTGGTCACGGAGGGACTCGAGCCCTCGACCGACTCGGAAACGTTCATTGAGTTCGATCGCCGGATCGCGCAGAGGGGCGCCATTCCTGCGCAATATCGCGAGCTCAATAAGAAAGTAGGCGATCTCGGCCCGAAGGATACGACCGCGGAGTCGGCGCGTGACAAGATGGTCTTCGCGAAGGGGTTCGTCGATGCCTGTCGCGCGGCGACAGACCAGATGGGGAAAGATTTGAAGCTTGCGCCGGCCCAAGAAACCGTAGCATCTGTGAAAGAAGCGGTTGCGGCGGCGCCGGTCGTGTCGGCCGCTCCTGCACCAACCGGGGCGCCGGTGTACGATCTCCGCGGGGTCGCCTGTCCGCTGAATTATGTGAAGACGAAGCTCAAGCTCGAAATGATGGACGCGGGCGAAAAGCTCGAAGTCTGGCTGGACGCCGGTGAGCCGATCAAGAATGTGCCGATGAGTTTGAAGAACGACGGGCATCTCCTGCTCCTCCAGGAAGCGCTGGAGCCGGAGGCCGCGCACTATCGCATTCTCGTGGAAAAAGTTGAAGGCTAACGGCTAAGGGAGTCAGGGCACGGCTATGACTGGCAGCGGAAGTCCAGAGATGGTGGAGGAGTTGAAACGCGCGAGTGACGCGTTCGAATCTCAGCAGCCGCAAGATGTATTGCGGGAAGCGATCAAGCAGTACACGCCGAAAATCGTCTTGGCCTGCAGTTTTGGTGCGGAAGATGTCGTGCTGGTCGACATGGTGCATCGCGTCGATCCTTCGATTCCGCTGTTCTACTTGGACACGGATTTTTTGTTTCCCGAAACCTATGCGACCCGCGATCGCATCATTCAGCAGTATGCGCTGAAGCCGACACAGGTCATTCAGGTGCAGTCGTTGCTGACTCCGGATCAGCAGGCGGCGCAACATGGGCCGTCGCTCTGGTCGACGGAGCCGGATCGCTGCTGCCAGTTACGGAAGGTGGAACCGCTGACGCGTGTATTGAAGGGGTATGAGGCCTGGATCACCGGAATCCGGCGGGATCAGTCGCCGACGAGAGCCAATGCGGGGTTGATCGAATGGGACAGCAAGTTCCAATTGGTCAAAGTGAATCCGCTGGCTCGCTGGACCTGGGCCGACGTCTGGACTTACATCAAGGTCTATGAGGTGCCCTACAACCCGCTGCATGATCAGAATTATCCGAGTATCGGGTGCACCCATTGCACTGCGCCGGTCGCGCCGGGAGAAGATCCGCGTGCCGGACGTTGGAAAACATTTACCAAGACCGAGTGTGGGCTCCACAAGACCTAATATGCCTATTCAAGATTTTATTGCAAAAATTGCCAAGGGGCCCAGAGCCTCCAAAGACTTGACGTGGGATGAATCCAAACAGGTCATGAAGCTCTTGATCGAAGGCCAGGCGACGCAGGCGCAGATCGGCGCCTTTCTCATGGCGATGCGATTCAAGATGGAATCGGTCTCGGAGCTGGCGGCCTTTACGGCGGCGGCGCGCGCCTATGTCGCTCCGCTGTCGATTCCCAAAGAGTTGGCCGTGGTGGATGTGCCGAGCTATGCAGGCAAGTCAGAGACCTTCCATGGCTTGATTGCCGGAGCGATCGTGGCGGCGTCCGCGGGCGCGGCGATCGTGATGCATGGGTATGACGGCATTCCCGGGCGTCCGGGTGCTGCGGGTGTCTTGAAGGCACTCGGAGTTCCGATCGATCTCGACCCGAAGATGGCCGGCGAGGCAGTCACAAAAAAAGGATTCGTCTATCTCGATATCGGGATGTACCATCCGCCGCTCTATCGGTTTCTGGAGATGCGCCAGGAAATCGGGGTGCGCAATCTCTTCCATCCGATTGCCCGTTTACTGAATCCTTCGCGGGCAGCCGCGCAAGTGATCGGGTTATCGCATCCGCCTCATTTCGAAAAAACGGCGGAAGTGTTGCGGATGTTGGGCTGTCCGCGGGCGCTGGTCATTCGGGGCGTCGAAGGCGATCCGGAGCTCTCCGTCACGGCGGCGACCCGGGTATTGGAGTTGCGGGATGAGCGGATCACTCCGTTAGGGATTTCGCCGAAGGATTTCGGATTGGCGCTGGGCACCTCTCGCGACATGGCCGGGTTCCCTCCGGGCCAGCAGGATAAGGAAGCGGAGCTGTTGCGACGAATTATTCAGAATCAGATTCCGGGCGGTCCGAAAGATTGGGTCTTGATGAATGCGGCGTTGCTGCTGTATGCCGCCGGCAAAGGGGCTACGTTACCGGCCTGTCTGCCGATGGCACGCGTCGCTCTCGAAAGCGGCGCAGCCGGACGCAAGCTGGATGAACTGGTGCAGACGCCTCTTGCGGCGGGTAAGCGGGGATAACTAACAGGCTGTTCAGGAAGGCTGTCCAGCAAGGCCGCAGCGAGCGAAGAGGCGAGGCGTACTCTTGTGGTACGTGGAGTCTCTGAGCGCCGAGAGAACGCTGCCGGTGGACTTTATCAACAGCCTGCTAATGGAAAGGTCGTCGGTCGTGAACCATCTTCGTCAGTTGGAAGATCAAAGCGTCTACATTCTTCGCGAGGCCTACAAGAATTTCGACAATCTGGGCATGCTCTGGTCGATGGGCAAAGATTCGACGGTGCTGCTCTGGCTCGCCCGCAAGGCTTTCTTTGGGCAGGTGCCTTTCCCATTGCTCCACGTCGATACGAGTTACAAAATTCCCGCCATGATCGAATACCGCGATCGGATTGCGCGGGAATGGCGTTTGGATTTGGTGGTGGGGCAAAACAAAGAAGCCTTGGCGGCGGGCATGAATCATACAATGGGCCGTGTCGCCTGTTGTACCGCCCTCAAGACGAACGGGTTGAAGCAACTGATCGAGCAGAAGGGGTACACCGGTATTATTCTCGGTGTGCGGGCGGACGAAGAGGGGACGAGAGCGAAGGAGCGGTATTTTTCGCCCCGCGATAAGCATGGCGACTGGGATTTCCGCGATCAGCCGCCCGAATTGTGGAATCAGTTCAAGACGACCTTCCCACCCGGCACCCATATTCGCATCCATCCGTTGCTGGATTGGACGGAGATCAATATCTGGGAGTACATCAAGTACGAAAATATTCCCTTCATGGATTTGTATCTCGACAAGGGCGAGGGTACTCGCTACCGGAGCCTCGGTTGCGCGCCCTGCACGACGCCCATCAAGTCGACCGCGAAGACGGTCGACGAGATCATTGACGAATTGCGTCACACGACGGTGGCCGAACGGGCCGGCCGCGCCCAGGATGAGGGGCGAGGCATGGAGCTGCTCCGAAAAGACGGGTACATGTAACGAGGAGGATGAAAAAGGTCCCCAACTTCGTTCTCGGCTCATCGAAATCCTCAACGTACCGCAAGGGTACGCGTCCGGTTTCGATTCGCCTCGGGCCTTGTTGGATGGCCTTTTTGATCATCCTCTATAAGAGAAGGTAACTATGGATAATCAAACACAGAAGCCCTCGGAGAGTCTGAATATCGTCATTGTCGGGCATGTCGATCACGGCAAGTCTACCTTGCTGGGACGGCTTTATGCCGACACCGGGTCATTGCCCGATGGCAAGCTCGAGAAGGTGCAGGCGATCTGCCGCCAGCAGGGCAAGGAGTTTGAGTATGCCTTCCTGTTCGATGCCTTCCTGGAAGAGCAAGAGCAAGGAATCACGATCGATACGGCGCGCACCTTCTTCATCTGGAAGGGGCGCCAGTACATCATCATCGATGCTCCGGGCCACAAGGAATTTCTCAAGAATATGATCTCGGGCGCTGCGCGGGCGGAGGCGGCGCTGCTGCTGATCGATGCGTTGGAGGGTGTGAAGGAGCAATCCAAGAAGCATGGCTATCTGCTATCGCTGCTGGGTGTCCGGCAGTTCGCCGTGGTCGTCAATAAGATGGACTTGGTCGGGTATCGGCAGGATGTGTTCGACGGTATCGAGAAAGAGTATCGCGAGTTTCTTGGCCAGTTTAAGGCCGTGCCGGAATGCATTATTCCGGTGAGCGCCAAGCTCGGCGATAATATCGCGAATCGCAGCACCCACATGGCGTGGTACACCGGGCCGACGGTATTGGATCAGCTGAGTCGTTTCAAGAAGGAAGCGGCACGATCGGAACAGCCGCTGCGGTTCCCTGTCCAGGACGTATATAAATTCGATGCTCGCCGCATCGTCGCCGGTCGCATTACCGCCGGGAAGTTGAAAGTCGGCGATCACCTGGTGTTCTCCCCGTCGAACAAGCGGGCCAATATCCGGTCGGTCGAAGCCTTCAACATCGATCCGCCGCTGACGGAAGGCTATGCCGGTCAATCGATCGGCATTACGCTCGACGAGCAGATCTTCGTGGAGCGCGGAGAGATTGCCACGCATCAGGACCATCTGCCGTCTGTCTCGACGGCGTTTCGCGCCAATCTGTTTTGGCTGGGGAAGCGTCCGCTGGAGCGCGGCCGCAAATATCAGCTGCGGGTGGCCAATAAAGAAGTCGACTGCGAAGTGGCGACCATTCACCGGATTATCGACACGATGGATCTAGCGCAGCAACAGGGGAGCACGACGGTCAACAAGAATCAGGTGGCTGAACTGACATTGCGGACGAAGACGCCGGTCGCGTTCGATCTCTCGGCCTCGTTTGAAGCGACCGGACGGTTTGTCCTCGTCGATGAATATGATATCGCCGGCGGCGGCATCGTCACGGAACTGATTCACGATGATCAAGAGATTTTGCGGGAGGAAGCCCGGCGCAGAGATTTCGCCTGGGTCAAAGGCGAAGTCGGCGTCGAGGACCGTGCGCGGCAGTACGGGCATCGTGCCGCCATCGTTCTGTTTACCGGTGGGCGACATACGGGCAAGTCCCTGCTCGCCAGGCAGTTAGAGGGACGGCTTGTGGCTGACGGGCGGCATGCCTATCTGCTGGACGGAGAGAATCTTCGCCGTGGACTCGATGCAGATTTGACTGACGAGGAACGAGGGCAGACCGATGAAATGGCCAGGCGGTATGGTGAAGTCGCTCGGTTGCTCATCGATACCGGGTTGATCGTGGTCTCCACCACCAATCCATTCGGCATGCACTATAAAGAGGCCGTGCAGGCGATCCGGACGCTCGTCCATCCTGCCCCGGTGATCGCGGTCCACATGAGCAAGACCAGTGAAGAGCCGCCGCCGAATACGGACATTGTCTTGAGCGGACCGACGGATCTGGATAAAGCCTCCAAGCAAATTATGGACGAGCTCAAGAAACGGGGTGTACTGGCTCAGGCGATCGGGGCCAAGCCGACCTTTCAGTATTCGATTTAGTGCGCGAGGTCGAAAGAAAGAGGGTTCCGCAAAGTTCATTTTCTTATAGGACCCCCACCTTTCGCTTGGTTTGACTCCCCAGAAACCGCTGTGTTACCGTACCGCCCTGCATCGTTTAGCCTGTGGATAGAAAGACTTGTATGGCGGCTGACAAAGACCTCAAGACCATTCTTGGCAAACTGAAGTATTCCGATGATGCCAAGGTCCTCCAGCAAATTACCGAGCAGACCAAACAGGTCCATGCCCGCATGGTCGGCATCAAGTACAAGCTGGCGGTCATGAGCGGGAAGGGCGGCGTCGGGAAGAGCATGACGACGGTCAACTTGGCGTTGGCCTTTGCCCGTCAGGGTGCGACGGTCGGGTTGCTCGATGTCGATTTGAACGGGCCCTGCGTGCCGCGCATGCTCGGTCTGCATGGGCAATCATTGAAGATGACTCCACAGGGGGCCATCCCTCCGGTTGGCCCGCTTGGCGTGAAAGTAGCGTCGATGGACTTCTTTCTCGACGATGCGTCGCCGGTTCGGTGGAAGGGGCCGATGGATGTGAGTCCGGTCTGGCTCGGCTTGATGGAAATGAATGTGATTCGGGAATTCCTTTCCGATGTGATATGGGGCGAGCTGGACTATCTGCTTGCCGATCTGCCTCCCGGGGCGGCAGCCGATAAGCCGCCGGTGATCGCCGGGTTTATCCCCGACCTGGCCGGAGCCATTGTCGTGACGACACCTTCCGAAGTGGCGTCGGATGTGGTGCAGAAATCGGTGACCTACGCGCGAGACATGGGCATCAAAGTCTTGGGCATCGTCGAAAATATGAGCGAGTACCGGTGTCCGTCCTGCGGTGAAGTCAATGAGTTGTTTGAAGGTAACACCGAAGCGATGTGCGAAGCGCTCGATCTTCCGCTCCTCGGGAGGGTTCCGTTTGATCGAAAACTCGCCCGAACATTCGATAAGGGCCAGCCGTTGCTCGACGAAACTTATCCGACCATTCAGCGGTACCAGGAAATAGCCGGGCGGATCCGCACGTTGCTCGATTACAAGAAGGTGTTGGCGGATAAGCTGTGATCCGAGAGATGCGAGAGGAGTTCCTATGAAATTTGTTTGTCTCAATTGCGAAACCTATATGAATTTCGAAAAAGTTGAAAAGCCCGGCGAGGGATCGCTGGGCGTCTTTTTCGGTTGCCCATCCTGCAACGCCAAGTTCTCGATGGTGACCAATCCCGGCGAAACGCAGATGGTCAGCTCCCTCGGAGTCAAATTAGGCGGTCGCACGGTGGCGGCTGAGCCATTTGAAATGACGCGGGGCACGCTCAAGGATGAGGCCCAGGCCGGCGCCGGGCAGATGGGCGCCTATCTGAACGAAAAGATCCAGGGCGGGCAGCCGGTGGCGGCGTCAGCGGCGACACCGGAAAAAGCCGGAGAAAAAGCGAGCGGCGGTTGTCCCTTCTCCGCGATGGTTGCGGAAATGGGCTTGACGGGCACCGGGAAGCCGGGCAATGGAACTGCTCCCGCATCCTCAGACTTCACATGGACGGCCGATGCCAAAGAAAAGCTCGATCGGCTGCCGGCTTTCGTGAAACCGATGGTGCAGAGCAGCGTCGAGGCCTATGCGCGGAAGAACGGATTCAAATCCATCACGTTGCAAGTCATGGATGATTCAAAGACCGACTCGCCGAATGGGATGACCTGGTCACGGGAAGCCGAGCAGCGGCTGGAGAACATCCCCGACTTCATTCGGCCTATGGCGAGAAAAGAGATTGAACGTGTGGCCAAAGAGCGCGGCCTGGTGACGATCACCGCGCAAGTCATGGATGAGACCAAAGACAAGTTTATGAAGTTTATGTAAACAGGAGCTTCATGCCCCAGGGTCACCAGAGGCCCATCCGGAATATCGGATGGGCCTTTCCTTTAGCGTCCGCCTTTGGAGCGTCCCTCCGGTCAAATCCTGCCGGATTGTGGGCGCTGTGTTGCTCGCTCGTCGTCCTGCTGTTAGGCCTGGACGGTGCGCCGATCTTTGCTCAGCATGGTGAGTCGGGTCATGACGTGGCTGCTGGGCTGTCTCTGGAGCATGGCCATGATCATCACGGGTCCATTTCTACGTCGGACGGCTGGGAAGGGTCTCAGGCCGGCGTGGCCTATTCGGAGTTCAATCATCATCTCGCCGGACTCTTCGTGCTCCTGATCGGCTTTACTGAGATGGCGCAGGCGCTGCGGTCTTCCTCGCTTGGCTGGGCGAGAATGCTCCTGCCGGTGGCCTTGCTGGGAATGGCTACCTTTCTGCTGATTTGGAGCGATCATCAAGCTTGGCCCATCGGACCGCTGAGTTTCTCCGAGACATTTTTCGGCAACGATCATGAAATTCTCCAGCATAAGACCTATGGCCTCCTTGCCCTGACCGTGGGCCTGATTGAACTGTATCGGCGTCTTGATCGGTTGGCCCACGTCAGCTGGATGATCCCGCTTCCGCTGTTTGCCATGATCGGCGGGATCATGCTGTTTGCCCATTCCCACGGTGCTCATCCCGCCGCCCAAAAGATTGCGATGCATCATGCCGTCATGGGTACACTGGCGGTGTTGGCCGGTTCCAGCAAGCTCGCTTCCGCGTGGAGAGGCGTCTTCATGGGATGGTCTCGTTCCCGTTGGGAGACGATCTGGGCGGGTCTCATCCTTCTCATCGGTCTCCAGCTTCTGGTTTACTCTGAATAGCCTGGGCCATTTCTGCGCGGTTCCCGATTGATTGACACCTTTCAAAGGCCTATGCTACGTCTACGACGGTGGGGCATACAGTCGTGGGCTGTGGTCTCACATCAGTTGAGAGCTTCAAAGACATAGACGAGGGACACATGGGTGGACATAGCCATTGGGCGACGATCAAGCGGTATAAGGGCGCGCAGGACGTCAAGCGCGGAAAGGTTTTTACAAGAATTATCCGCGAAATCGCCATTGCCGCTCGCACCGGTGGTGACCCCGACAGCAATCCGCGCCTGCGCCTGTCGATCGCAAAGGCCAAAGAAGCCAACATGCCCGGCGACACGATTAAGAAAGCCATCCAGCGCGGAACGGGAGAACTTCCCGGTGTGGCGTACGAGGAGTATGCGTTGGAAGGCTACGGCCCCGGTGGCACCGCGGTCTTGCTCGAAATCACCAGCGACAACCGCAATCGTACCGTGGCGGAGATCCGCAATATTTTCACGAAGAATCATGGCAATATGGCGGAAGCCGGGGCGGTGGCCTGGCAGTTCCACAAGAAGGGCCTCCTGACGATCGACAAGGGGAAGGCCGACGAAGACCAGTTACTCACGCTGGCACTCGAAGCCGGCGCAGAGGATGTGAAGGTGGGCGACAAGACCTTCGAAGTGATTTGCGGCACCCACGAATTTGAAGCCGTGAAAAAGGCTTTGGCGGACGCCAAGATCGAGACGACGCTCGCTGAAGTCACCTTTATTCCCCAGAATACAATCCGCCTTGAAGAAAAAGCCGCCGAGCAGATGCTCAAGCTGATGGAAGCTATGGACGAACATGATGACGTCCAGAAGGTCCATGCTAATTTCGACATCTCAGAGGAAGTGATGGAGAAGGTGGCCGCCGCCGCGGCGGGATAAGTGCCGACTTGTTCAGCCGTTATCTGCCATACGAGACGTGAGCCACGATGATCGCCTTTCTAACGGGGCGGCTGGCTTTTAAGGCGCCGACCCACCTCACGTTGGATGTGCAGGGTGTGGGCTACGAAGTCCATATTCCGCTGAGTACCTACTACGCCCTGCCGAATCTCGACGAAGTCGCCGCGCTCAATATTCACACCCATCTGCGCGAAGACGCGATCCAGTTGTTTGGCTTTCTTTCACTGAGCGAGAAAGAAGCCTTTCTACTGTTAACGACTGTCTCCGGTATTGGCCCGAAACTCGCGCTCGGTGTCTTGTCTGGGCTTCCACTCGCCGAGCTCGTCCGTGCTATTCAATCCGAGGATGTCGAGAAGCTCGCTACGATTCCGGGGATCGGGAAGAAGACGGCCGCTCGCATCGCCCTCGAACTCAAAGAGAAGATCGTGAAGATTCATTCCGGTCTGACTTCCGCAACGATCGAGGAACCAGCGGTCCCGGCAGGTCCCTACGATGATGCGCTTTCGGCTCTTGTCAATCTTGGGTATCGCCCTCAAGATGTCAAAGACGCCCTGAAGAGAGTCTCTAAGACGGTCGAGAGTCAGGCTGGTCTCAAGGAATTGATTCGTGAGGGTTTGAAAGAACTTGCGAGGGGGTAAACGATGAGTATATCTATGCGCGCACGAGCGATGGTCCAGTGCAGTTTGGTGGCGGGAATTCTCTTAGGGGTCTCGTTTGCCGGATGGGCGCAGGAGGCTGGCGAGCAGAAGAGCATTCGCATGACCTGTGGAACGTGCCCCGATGGGTACGCGACCACCGGCACCACGCAGGCTCCGTCAGTCTGTAAAGATGGGGATCCAACGCTGGTCCAGTGTGTGCCACTTGGGGCCAACATGCTTCCTGTGTGCGGTTCCTGCCCCGAGGGTTATTCGGAGATCGGCAGTTCGTCGGTCCCCTCCCGTTGCGGGAATAAGGATGGGGGACGGTTGTCGCAATGTCAGTTGCAGAAGATGGAACAGAATCTTCCCGATCCCACTCAAGGCGCAAAGACCTGTCCTCCTTATTGCGGGAGCGCAGGTCAACCTGGGCAGGGAGCCTTGCCGCCAGTCCCGCGTTTTCAGCAGGCCCCGGACAACAAGTAGCACTGTCGCAAGAGATTGTATGACTGAACGGCTGCTCGCACAGCGGACCACCGACGATGACCGCAGCATGGAAAACGTGCTGCGGCCCCAGTCCTTCAACGACTACGTCGGGCAAGAGCGGATGAAAGAGTCGCTGCGTATCTGCATCGATGCGGCCCTGCAGCGGGGTGAGGCGTTGGACCACACGATTTTCTACGGCCCTCCCGGTCTTGGGAAGACGACGATCGCGCACATCATCGCCAAGGAAATGGGAGCGTCGCTCCGTTCAACCTCCGGGCTCGTGCTGACTCATGCCGGCGATCTGGCGGCGATCCTCACGAATCTCCAAGAGCACGATGTCCTCTTCATCGATGAAATTCACCGGTTGCCGGCTTCGGTCGAAGAGGCGCTTTATCCGGCGATGGAGGACTACCAACTCGATCTGGTCGTCGGGCAGGGGCCTGCGGCCAGAACGGTCAAGCTGGATCTCCCGCAATTCACGTTGATCGGAGCCACGACGAAAGCCGGCGCGCTGACCTCTCCGCTCCGTGACCGGTTTGGACTCGTCTATCGGCTCGACTTCTACTCACCGACCGATCTGGAGCGCATCGTGACGCGGTCGGCCGGTGTGTTAGGCACATCGATCGATCATGCCGGTGCCGCAGAGATTGCGAGAAGAGCCCGTGGCACGCCTCGCATCGTGAATCGCTTGATCCGGCGTGTTCGGGACTATGCACAGATTAAGGCCGAAGGGCATATCACCAGACAGGTGGCTCAAGATGCTCTGGCCTGGTTGGGAGTCGATAGTGCCGGGTTTGATGATATGGATCGGAAGATCCTAATGACCATCATCGAAAAGTTCAACGGCGGACCGGTCGGAGTGGAATCCCTGGCCGCAGCGGTGCAAGAAGAGAAAGGGACGCTGGAAGATGTGTACGAGCCCTACCTCATTCAAGCCGGCTACCTCGACCGCACCGGCCGCGGCCGCCAAGCGACAAAGCTTGCCTTCGATCACTTCAGCAAGCCGACCGATCAGCTCTTCTAGTGAACGAAGGTCGCGGGCCTAAGCTGCCGCCGCATTGGCGCAAGCCTCACCGGAACATATACGATTGCAACCTTCAGCTGGCCGGATCTCCGACGCAGATATGGTAACTAATGCGTTACCACTGCGGTTGGGGGGATAGCAATTGTATGAACGTGAGGTTCGAGAGGGAATTGGGGAAAGGGGAACGGTTGAATGGGTTGGATGAGCGGTGAGGCAGCGAGAAAAGCGCCGGACCGCCACGCGCCGGGAAATTCAGAATGTCCCCGTTGTTTCTTCCCCGTCTAAGACCTGATCAGGCTGTTGGTCTCGCTCGAAGATATTATGGAAGCTTTGGTCCATCCGCTTGAGCGCATCGGGGGTGAAATATTTTTCTCCACACTGCCGACAGACGCCGGCCGGCACGTTCTGCAGTACAAGCAGGTGGTCGCGACGACGGTAATCGTAGTTGATTTGCCGTTCCTCTACCTCACCGCCGCAAAAGGTACAGTCTGCATAGGTCGTCATGGCCTGGCTCCTCTTGTGCGAAGGTCCTTCCATCGTGGCGGCTTGGGAATATACACGGTGATCACTCTGAGGGTACGCCCAGCCTGTTGTTTTGTCGTAGCCCATCCTAGCACAGCATGAATCGGTTTGGCTCCCGCCAGGCGCCAACGAGACAGCTTGGGCCTCGTGGATCGTTTGGGTACTCCTCAATGAGATCTCCCTGGAGTAACGCCGCTTCAATCTCACCGATATCCAGGTCATCTTCCAGCCGCTCCTGCTGTGCATGAATACTGACCTCATACCGACCTGCCCGAACAAGCTGTCTAATCTCATCAAGGGTCATGCTCAAGTTCTCTAGGCCTTGGCTTTGTCCTTTTGGGCCGAAAGACTAGTTGCGTCTGACACAAAAGGCAAGGGCTGAGTGCAAGAAACTGCTTCAAGTAATACCGCCATCCTGGCCTCGCCAACCGTCCAACGAATTTGAGACTTGGAATGGTTGCCGGCACCTTTGTTTTCCCTCAGACATGGTTACCACTGCGGTTGGGGGGGGGGATAGTAATTGTATGAACGTGAGGTTCGAGAGGGAGTTGGGGAAAGGGGAACGGTTGAATGGGTTGGATGAGCGGTGAGGCAGCGAGAAAGGCGCCGGACCGCCACGCGCCGGGAAATTCAGAATGTCCCCGTTGTTTCCTCCGCCCACCGCATAGGCATAGAGCAAGACGGCCACCAGCATCCGGGGATCATACGGAACGCTGCCCCGCGTCACGCCGCCATAGGTCGTCAGGATGGGCTTCAGGTCCAAGTCCTCGACCAGGTCCGCCACGACGGAGGCCCGGTGGTCTGCCGGCAGCCACTCCCGAAGCGAGGGCGGCAACAAGAAGATCTGCTCCTGATCGTAGGGGCGAAACGTTCGTCCAGGCATCGCAGGGACTCCTATAGAATAGCTAGTGTATTCTGCTCATTACACGAGTCGAAGGCTCCTGGCAAGGGGGCCTAGGGTCAATGTCGGACAGGCTCCTAGTAAGCGACGGTTGCAGGCCTAAGGTCGCGGGACTAAGCCGTCGCGGCATTGGCGCGGATCTCACTGGGGCATCGTTTATCGAAGTGCAAAGTCAAGCAACGACCACATCTCTTTCCACGCTGACTATTCCGCCGTCCGTTGAGGACACGGTAATTCAAGCGGGATCACCCGCCTTACTACGGGGAAGAAAGTTTAGCTTTGGACCTTCCTTCTCAATCACCCGCCTAAAGAGGTCCAATTCTTCGCGACGAGACAAATTGAATGAGAGTTGCTTATGGTCATCCGTTGTCCTGATTTGGATGTTTGGGAATCGGCGCTTCCAAAAAGACAGATCGTCTTCAAAACGCATTTGCTGGTACACGTTCACATCAGATTGATTAGCGAGTATTCTCCAGCGACGTAGCCTTTGACATTCATAGTAAATTTTCTTGAGGGCTGGGGCACCCTTGATGGCAGGGTTATTCTTACATCTCTCCGACTCCTCTAGAAAGAATTTCCTGACATCTTCATTTTGAATTTGAGCCAATGCTTCCGGCCAAGTATTGGGTCGATCGTCATGGTTCTTTACAGATTGCGCCTTGGGTGTATTGCCGATTATTTTTGGAGCGAGAATGCGTATCTTTTGATGCTCGTCGGTATATTGTCCAACCTCTATCGCGAATATCTCGGCGGGATCGGTCTGGCCATTCAAAAACTCAACAACTCTCTGTAATCTTTGAGGGATGACATCCGCAACAAAAACCAGCCGTACCTGCCCTGCGCGTCGGTTTTTTTCTACGTTGTTCCAAAACTCATGTGGATCCTCCACACCCAGTTTCGTTTCAAGTTCGTCAGATTCGTCTAACCCTTTGGCTTGGCATTGTGCCTGAAAAACCTGCTTTATATGATCCGGTTGCCAGTACGCGTCTGCGTTCGCCACATATTCGAGCATTTGACCGACTATTTCTCGGTATATACGACTATCCGCTTCGCGTTTCACTTCAACGAAGGTAGGAATCCCCTCTTGATCGAGAAACAGATGATCAAGAAACCACCGGTCCTTACCATCACGGCTATCTGGAATACCCAGTTCTTGTTTGACTAACATCCACTTTCGAGAGGCTCCACTCTGCGCCTCGCTAGCCAATATGTCTGGATAGTTGGCTAACAACGATTGAAGCATTTTTTCAGAGTCGTACTCCGTCTTATTCAATCTCATCAGTTCGCCGGTTGGCTGCGTAATAAACATAGCTCCCATTGTATGTCAGGCCTCCAGCATAAAATTGTTGCGACCGATCCAACCGAAATGAAATGCGATACACCGAGGTGCGACCCCTTGCCTAACACTTATCTGTCACCGCCACGATGTTCCTCCTCAGTGCCCAAGGTTCTTGCACTTGAGAACGCCATCATCGACTCGATTTAAGCATCGATTACACCTTTCCAGGCTTCCACAATCATCACCATTGCCAGAGAGTCGAGTTCGCAATAACGCAGTAGCGCTTTCTCGATCAGTTGACGACTTGCCTCATCTAAGCTCTCGAATTGGAGCCTTGCGTAAGCTGACGCGGCTGCGCCGCCTTCTGCAATGCCAAACTCCTCTGACGTGATTGCATCACCAGCATCAACGCCCAATAAATCTTGAGCATAGACTTTGAGCGAGTCATACGGGTCAACCACCCTTCCGTTGGCATCTTGAACCCACCAGGCTTGATCCTTGTAATTCAAACTCGGGATACCATTTGCAGCCCCGTAAGTCGGCTGACTGTACTTCGCACGCAGATAGTCCGATGTGTTCAAAACCGCTGGCAACACCTTCTTGATGGAATTGCTCCCTTTGGTGTCTGGATGAAAGTAGGCCTTCTGAGCCAGGACCCTCAGATCGACCATCGCCCGCGCACCCTCCTTGGTTAAATTGCCTATGAACTCCACCAGCTTCTTCTTGTCGATGGGCGGATCTATATCGTCATTCAACTGTGTGGCTATTCGTTCGAGGATGGTGTTCTCATGATGGCTCCACATAAAGACCGTGCCGGTATTTCCTTCTAACGCCGCCTTCAATTTTCTGACAAACTCGTAGTTCGGGAAAATCCCGGGCTTCGCCAGCAGGAATTCATGGGAATGGCGCACACTGCCGTCGGACTCCATCGCATGGTGCGAAAACTGGAAAGCAACCTGTTCGTAGGGATGCATGCCTTTATAGAAGGGCAACGCCACAGCGGAGGTCTCGAAGTCGATGAAGTGGTAGGGGTACGTCCACTGGTGCATCTCCGCTTTCATGAAATCTGCATCGAGATAAAAGCCGCCCTTGTCCACCGCTTGAGGTATGCCGGCGACTTGCATCCATTGCCGCTGCGAGTTACTGAGCCCTCGATCACCCTTCTGATAGTTGAGGTCTTCCTGGCGAACCTGGCTCAGCTTGACTACTCCCTTGCCGATCAGCTTATCTTTGCCTCGAAAATTCCAGAGATCCAGAACCATCCCCTGTTCTAGATCTTCATCTGTCCAATTATTGGTACGCGTCCAGCACTCCTTGAATCCGCTCTTGAGGCCATTGTTCGACTCAGTTCGGAATTCGCAGTGGGCGCACTGAGACCCAATCGAAGGCGCGATCCGCAAATCGGCTTTATAGGCCTGAGCCCATTGAGCGGCCAATTCCGGCAACAATCCGTGTCCGCCCGGATACGTAATCCCTTCCCTCATCACCATTGCGATATACCGATCAACATTCACCAGAGTCAGGACATCGTCGCCACATCCTTCACTCAAGGCACGAGAGGCTACGTCAACCTTTACTGCTCCAGCTTGGCGTTCGATTTTGAATAGTTGGTTCAACCCATTAATGGTGGTTTTCTTTGACTTATCAGGCATCAACAGAGAGCTGGTAATACGGGAGTTGGGATAGACGGAACGGAGCACATGGGTCTGGAATGCGAGGTCATGGATGTACGGGAGCATCCCCGAGGTGATTCCACCCCGCTTGCCTTCGATCTCGGGGGCGGAGGATTTATACGACTTCGCCTTAACCTCGATGAGATCAAACGCGTCCTTCCGTTTAGCCAGGATGTCGATCCGGACGAAGAGGTCTCCGTGACGAAGGGCTGGCTCGAATAAGATGACTTCGTCGCGCTTCAGGAGTTCTTTCGTTTCCTCCTCAGCAGCGGCATGATCCTTCGCGGTAATGCCTTGCCCGTTGGGGTACATGAGCTTGGCTAAGGCTCCGACTTGAAATCCTCCGTCAGCCAGCATCTCCAGAAACGAATCGTCCTTTTTGAGATTCTGATATTCAGTGTCCTTGCCCGTGAAATACAGTTTTGTCGGACATTCAGTGGCAAGCGTAAAGCGGGATTTTGTAAGGTATCGGAGTGGCATCTCAAGGCGGCGTATTCGTTAAGAAGTTCATAATGGAAGCCGGTACGGAAAGAGGTCTGCAACCTAGGGACCCGTTGAGAGCCTGATTACCCACCCAGATGCTTTCGAGGGAATCGTGCGCATCATTTTTACCCTATGGAAGGAATGAACCAACCGCTTAAACTAATAAGAGCTCGCCCAAGCTGAGTTGCTTACCGGAACCCTTAGTGACTGCAACTCAGCAGAGGAACCTTCCTTCAGAAGAGAGTTCTTTTTAGGAATCATGAGGTTGCTCCAGTGTGCCGTAGTCAAAACCAAAAACATCCGTACGTCGAACTGGCCCACAGGCCATTCCTCCAGACGTGAATTCCAGCACGAGCAACTCATTTCCATAGTCGGACTTTTGCAGGAATTCCCTGAAGGTAAATAATGTAAATTCTTCGTCTTCGATACTTTGGGTTTTACTTTTGAACTCGTCAGATTCGTATTCAAATTCTCCGGCTATGCCCACGTATATGAATGCGACGTGACGACACGGAGTGGCTCCACCACCTTCTGGCTCAAGAGTCGGTTTTCCACAAATAGGACAGTGAACGATTGGCGGTTCGCATCCGATGGGGAGCGTGATTTCTGCACATTGTGGAATAGAGCGCTCTTTCATGAGTTCCTTCTCCTGTCTCCATCCGGTGCCGCAGTCAGACCAACCGACGTGCTGCGCCCATTGGCATAGGCGAGGTAGATCAAGGTCATGTTGTTGCTCGTGTTTGAAGACAGTGCCGTCGAAACCGACTTTCGGAGTAGCGCAACAGGCATTGCGCTAGATCATCGAACGCCATTGCCGCCTTCAAACTCACTGAGTGCGCTCCCCAGGGAGTGAATATCCCGTGTGCGACGAGATTCCGCAGAGCACGAGCGATTACGAGCACATCATCTACGTCACCGTTCAGAAAACTGACAACGCGCTTTTTAAACCTTGGTTTGTTAGGCCGTCGGCAAGGTCGGCACCTGACTTTAAAGCGGTCCGGATTAAACCTGCCAGCTGTGGGTCTATGAATCCCTTTGATTGTTCTTCACCACTCGCCGTCCAGTATGCCTCAAGTGCCGTGTAGGCTAAAAAGACACCGAGTGCCGCGCTGTAGCCGCGTCCGGTCTCTTCTTTCATTCCGCAGAACCGAATTCCCCGGTAAGCCGAAGCGGCTTTATACCGCGCAGCATATCTCGCCCAGTTCGCAAGTTCTTCACGCGGCAATTTCTCAGGGCGGTTGCGCCGCAGGCCGTGAAACTCGTGCCAATGGAACGGATAATTCCCTGAATACTCACGCCAGAATGCTGGATTGTCATACGATTTCTCAGGCCGAGAGGGGAGGTAAAGTCGTCTTTGCTTAAGCGGGTATGATTTGCACCAACGCAACCATTCCGCGCTAGATGCCACCCCTAAGGAGCGCAGAATCCTTTTGCAGTCGGTTTCATTAACAACCGGCGCAACCGCTGTTCGAGTGGTTGTTGGTTTACTCTTAGTCGGCACTGGACCACGCAGAAATCATCTGATCAATGTCCCAGACATTCTCAGCATTGCTGGAACCTGTCTTCCCTTCTTGCCAGTCGCGATCGAAATTTAAAAGCTCCACTCGTCCTTCGCCGATAGTCACGACCTTCATTTGCTTCAGGGTTTCCTGGCTCACTGGGATAAGCGAGAGAATTTCACCTTCTTGAACATCCATCCCCAGAAACTCGACTTCCGCATCCGGATAGTTCTTCCTCACTTGAGCCGAGGGATGAAAGGCCCACTCAGCCGCTTTCCCTTTCTTAGGCACAAATATCACCGTTTTCTTATCAGCCATTTTCCCCTCCCTAGAGTTTCTTCAAAATAATTTACGGACTGTCATGCGGCAAGCCGATGTCACGCCTGTTTTTCGCAAATCGTATCGCAGATACGGGGCCGTGTGTTTAGTCAAGTAAAACATGTCCTTACTAAGCGACGACGTCACCATTTTCCTCATTGAGCAGTACGACTTCGCCGCTCTCACCCCATTGAACAAGCTTTCCTCAAACAGCGCCAATCGGATTCGAGAGAGCTAACCTCGAATTTAGCTAAACACTACTGCTCTAGCGTTCATAATCCTAACTAAATGTAGAAATCATACATGCGCCGACAAACTATAAATAGGATCTCCGTGGGTCACAGTGGGTGCTTTTCTGCACTCCGTGTTAACGGAGGCAGGAACGCCGCGACGAGTTTAAGTTTCAGGTAGTCCGCATCACGGTAGCCGTAGGTCCGCCGCTGGAGGATACGGATCTTGTTGTTGAGTCCCTCCACCAGGCCGAGGCTGACCTTGTGTTCGGAAAAAATGACGGGGGTCGTTGCTTGACCTCGTACCGTCATCCCGTCATCAGCTGATCGAAGATGGGGCCAGAGCGAGGTGGATCCGAAATAACGCACGCTTCTTCTCTGCCGGCTGAGGTTGTGGAGAAATTGAAGCGGCGATGTCACGCGGCATTCAAGATGGCTTTACGGAGCGAGGATTGGGGATTCGGGGGTCAGGCATGACTATTGACTTGCTAGCGATACCCAGGCCGTCTTTCAGAGGAGGTCTTGCAATCATATAGTTCTCGTAGCCGCCCATTCTCGGGCTTACATGGCGCTGCGCAATCCGTGCTCCGATCGGGGTTAGGCCGATGCTAATGCGTCTTTTACGCGTTGGACTTTGATCTTTCCAGCGTACTTCTCCACTTGTGCCAGGTCATAAGCGGCCTGCATGCGCCGCCAGGTTTCCGCGCCGCCCTCGAATGCCTTTTTCAGACGGAATGCCATTTGGGTGGAAATCCAGGCCTTGCCGCTGACCAGGTTATTCATGGCCTGCCGCGTAACACCCAGCACCTGTGCCCCTTTCGCTACGGAAAGTCCCAGCGGGTCGAGGCCGTCATGCCGCACCGACAATCCTGGATAAAGAGGGCTCTTCATGCGCATCGTTGGGCTTCTTAATGGCCGGCTCGTGCCGCGACGGCGAAGTGGAGGAAGTAGCGGTCTAGGCTGGCTAGGTCGCTACCATATGCGGCGCCCCCTGCCATCGCATCGCAGAGCAGCTCGCGCACACGTGTGAGTTCTTTCCTGCGACCTTTCCAGCGGTGATCCCCTATCGACAAGTCGAGTAGCTCTAATGCGCGGATGAACGCTTGTTCGGAAAGCCGGGGATCTTTCTCTTGCCAGCGACGCGCACGTGCCACATCGCTCCCGACATTCGCCAGCTGTTCCATGAGAGACAAGGTTTGCCATCGGCCTGTCGCGAGATTCGCATGGACGTGTGACATGCCGCTTACTCCTTAGCCAATCGATTGACGATCGCGGTGATGGTTTCGCGGATCTCGGTCCGTTCGACGTCTCGGGAACGATTTCCGCCTGAGGGGCGCACATTGATCATGGAATCGAACTCGATCCATTCTGCTATCGGCTGTTCGGGGTAGAGATTGATTCCCCAGAGGTTTTTCTGTGCAGACCCCTGATCGAGGAGCATCGCCTCTTCGTCCGAATGCAGTTCTCCGCCGATCGCCATAATGCGCTGTTCCACGTCGACGACGGCCTTGACCATATCGCCAAACTGCTGTTTGGCCATCTCGTTCAGCTCAGCCTTGGTGATGGCGTCACGGACGATCTTGATTTCCATAGTCTTCCAGCCCTGTCAACGTGTCAGTATTCCGATACTTAGTACGGAGGCACGATTGCGGATTATGCCTGCCCCTGTCAAGAGTCATGTCCGCTGCTCTCCTGTGCGTAGGGGCAGGAACGAAAGACGGGCAGGGAGCGTCCGTTCTATCAGCGGATGGATAGGCCGAGCATGGCTGGATGGGGAAACTAAGGAGTCTTCTGGCTGTCTTGATGCGGACGGAAATGACGGGGGTTGTTGCTTGACCTTATGCTGTCCTCCCGTCATCAACTGATCGAAGATGGCGCCAGGTTGAGGTGGACCCGAAATAACCAACACCTCAACCTTTTGTCGGCATAGCCAATCGGGAATTCACCCGGGAATCTATCAATGTCCCACTTCTCTCCGGAGGTGGTCATGGAGCCGCTACGGCGACGGTGTCAGGCGGCATTCAAGATGGCTTTACGGAGCGATGCCGGGAGGGTGATCGGCAGGAAGAGGCTCTTGGGATAGAGATAGTCCTCGCCGGATTCATCGATAACACGAACTTGCCCACGTTTGAGGGCAATGGCATCGGGAAGCGCCACGTAGATCTTTCGCTTTTCAAGAGAAACGAGGTACCCCTCGTTCTCTACACAGATCAGAAGTCGGGAAGCCACAGGTGTGAGCTTGTGCATGGTGGTTGCCTCAGAGTAATCGCTTGATTTTGTATTCCTTCCGGCCTATCCCCGTTGCTTCGTACCAATGAAGTTCAGCAAGATGAATTGAGCCATCCGAGAGCCGGATGCTCGCGACGCCTTTCCGCTTTCGCCAGCGTCCCTTGCCATAGAACTTTCGAAGTCGGGCGATCTCATGGATTCGCGACCCGACCGCAAACGTTTCAATTTGAGTCACGGGGCCGAGTAATTCGAAATCCACAGTGCCATGGTCTCAAAGTGATATGGGGACAGTCAATGGTAGACAGGCTGCGTCCAAAACGCAGACGCAAGTTCTTGAAAGACTAGGGAGTCTCCTTGCAATAGGCGATTCGAATCCTGTATCATCCCTTGCTTACTCGCACTCGATCTGCCTCTGGACAGTCGTCCAACTCATGAGGCATGGGTGGAGGGGGTTCGTGCATGTCTGGTGACCTTTCCGGATATCGGAAGGAGATTGATCGTATCGACGATGAGATTCTCCGTCTGCTCAATGAGCGGTCGAAGAGCGTCATCGAGATCGGTCATATCAAGAAAGCCCAGGATGCGGACGCCAATCTGCATACCCCTGCTCGCGAAGCCGCCATTATTGAGCGATTAGTCGGTCAAAATACCGGTCCGTTCCCATCGGAAGCCATCCGTCCCGTGTACCGGGAGATCATGTCGGCGTCCCTCTCGCTGGAAGGTCCGCAGAAGGTGGCCTATCTGGGCCCCCGCGCGACGTTCACGCACATGGCCTGCATGCAGAAATTCGGATCGTCGGCCCAATACATTCCGGTCCACAGTATCAAGGAAGTGTTCAACGAAGTGGAGCGAGGCCGCGCGAATTTCGGCGTCGTGCCGATCGAGAACACGACCGAAGGCGTGGTGAACCACACGCTCGATATGTTCATCGATTCGAACCTCCTGATCTATGGAGAAGTGCTCCAAGAGGTCTCCCACCATCTGATGTCTAAGTCCGGGGTCGTGGAAGAGGTCAAGAAAATCTGTTCGCATCCGCAGGCCATTGCACAATGCCGCAACTGGATCGAAACCCATATGCCGCATGTGCTGGTGTCGGAAGTCGCCAGTACGGCCCGCGCCGCGGAGATGTGTCAGGAAGATACCACCATTGCTGCCATCGCATCAGAACTGGCAGCTCAGCTGTATGGTCTCAAAGTCATCAAGGCGCGGATCGAAGATAATCTGAATAACTTCACCCGGTTCCTTGTACTGTCGCAGAAGCCACCGCAACGCACTGGCAAGGATAAGACCTCGTTGATGCTGTCGATTAAAGACAAGGTCGGTGCGCTCTATGATCTGCTCCGGCCCTTTGCCTCAAATGGCATCAGTATGACGAAGATTGAATCACGTCCATCCAGGCGGAAGGCATGGGAGTATATCTTCTTCGTCGATGTGGAAGGCCACATGGAAGAAGAGCGTGTGAATCGAGCGATCGAAGAGATCAAAGGCCGCTGCCTTTTTATGAAGATCCTGGGTTCGTATCCGGCCCACACTTAGATCTATGACACTGCGAATTCATCCAGACATTGCCTCGCTCAGCCCCTATGTCCCGGGGAAGCCGATTGAGGAATTGCAGCGTGAGCTGGGCCTGGCTCGCGTGATCAAGCTCGCCTCGAATGAGAATCCGCTTGGACCATCGCCGAAAGCCCTGGCCGCACTTGTCGGGGGGCATGACAGTTTGCATCGGTATCCGGACGGTGGCGCGTATCGATTGCGTCAAGCGTTGGCCGATCGATGGAAGGTCAGCCTCGATCACATTATTCTCGGCAATGGATCAGACGAAGTCCTCGGCCTGCTGGCCCGGACGTTCCTGGCGCCGGGCGATGAAGCGGTGATGGCCGATCACACTTTCGTCATCTACAAGATGGAAGTCACGGCGGCTCACGGAAAAGCGGTGCTCGTTCCGTTGGTCAATTGGACGCATGATCTCGACGGCATGGCCAAAGCGATCACGTCCAAGACCAGGCTCGTCTTTCTCTGCAACCCCAATAACCCCACCGGCACCATGGTTGCCGCCGATGCCGTTGCCCGGTTCATGGCGCAGGTTCCTGAAAATGTGATCGTGGTCTTTGATGAGGCCTATCTCGAATATGTGCGCGATCCGCATTTCCCGGACAGCCTGCAGTATGTGATGCAGGGGCGGAATGCGATTGTGCTGAGAACGTTCTCGAAAATTTACGGTCTGGCCGGGTTGCGGATCGGGTACGGGATTACGACCCCGGAAATCACGAACTGTCTGAACCGCGTGCGGCCGCCGTTCAATGCCAACACGCTGGCGCAGCGTGCGGCTTTGGCCGCGCTGGGCGACGACGAACATGTGGCGAAGAGTCGAGCCGTGAACGCGGCGGGCATGCAGCAACTCGAAAGCGGTTTACGAGCGCTGGGATTTGCCGTGATTCCCAGCCAGGCGAATTTCGTGTATTTCGACGTCAAGCGCGATGGTCGGGCTCTGTTCGATGCCTTGCTGCGCGAGGGCGTGATTGTGCGGCATATTGAAGGCACGATGCTGCGTGTCACGATCGGGCAGACGGACGAGAATGACGCATTCCTGACCTCGTTGAAGAAGGTCTTGCAGTCGAAGTGAAGCAATAGAGAGGGCACCATGATTATCGTCTTGAGACCTGACGCATCTGAACGCGAAGTCGATCACATTATCGATCGGCTGCGAGAGTTGGGACTGAAGTCGCAAATCTCCACCGGTCAGGAGCGCACCATCATCGGAGTGATCGGCGACGATCGGATATTGCACAATCAGCCTCTGACCGCGTTGCCCGGGGTGGAAAGCGTGTTGCCGATTCTCGCTCCCTGGAAACTGGTGAGCCGGGAATTCAAGAAGGAACCGACCATCATCGATGTGGGCGGGGTGAAGATTGGCGGGAAGAAGCTCGTCATCATGGCGGGCCCCTGTGCGGTGGAGCGCCTCGAACTCACGGTCGGGATTGCCCATGAAGTGAAGGCCGCCGGAGCTTCGGTGCTGCGTGGCGGAGCCTATAAACCAAGAACGTCGCCCTATTCCTTCCAAGGCTTGGGCCGTGAAGGGCTGGACTATCTGCTTGAGGCCAAGAAGCAAACGGGGCTGCCGGTCGTCAGCGAGATTTTGGACACGAGAGACATTGAGCTGTTTCTGGAGAAGGCCGATATCATTCAGATTGGCGCCCGCAATATGCAGAATTTCGAACTCCTGAAGGAGGTCGGAGCCTACGACAAGCCGGTGCTGTTGAAGCGCGGATTGTCGGCGACCATCAAGGAGTTTCTCCTGTCGGCGGAGTACATCATGTCGCGCGGCAATCGCAACGTGATGCTGTGTGAACGCGGCATCCGGACATTTGAAACCCAGTATCGCAATACGCTGGATCTGGCGGCGATTCCGACGCTGAAAGAACTGTCGCATCTTCCCGTCATTGTCGATCCCAGCCATGCCACGGGGAAATGGCAGCTGGTGGCGCCCATGTCCAAGGCGGCGATTGCGGCTGGGGCTGATGGTCTGTTGATCGAAGTCCATTCCAATCCGGAATGTGCCTTGTGTGACGGAGAGGAATCGATCAAGCCGTCAAAGTTCAAAGAGCTGATGCACGATCTTGGCAATATTGGCAGAGCGGTCGGGCGAGAAATTTAGTCTGTCACAAATTCTCTCAGGGGAATAGGCCGCGATAGCTTATGACAGTTCATTTCAAACAGGTCGCGATTATCGGAGTGGGGCTGATCGGCGGGTCGCTCGGGATGATTCTGCGCCGCAAGGGGTTGGCCGATCAGGTGGTCGGCATCGGCCGACGGGTGGAGAATCTGAAGACGGCCGTCGAGTTGGGCGCAATCGATCGCTATGTCGCCGACCCTCAAGAAGGTGTGCGTGGCGCAGATCTCATAATTCTGGCCACCCCGGTCGATACCTACGACCGACACCTGAAGGACTGGGCCTCGTGCCTCTCCCCGGGGGCCATTGTGAGCGACGTCGGGAGTGTGAAGGGCCTATTGGTCGAACAGTCCGAAGCCAGCATGCCGGACGGCGTCCATTTCGTCGGCGCGCATCCGATTGCCGGAAAAGAAAAAACCGGTGTGGCGGCAGGAACCGATCAGCTGTTTCAAGGGGCGCGCTGCATCGTGACGCCTACCTCCAAAACCAATGCGGAAGCCTTGGAGCGAGTGCGGGCGTTATGGCAGGAGACGGGCTCGATCGTGCTGACCATGGATCCGCATGTGCACGATCAGATTCTAGGCGCCGTGAGTCATTTGCCGCACGTTGCGGCCTTCGCGCTGATCACAGCGTTGGCAAATCTTCGCGACCGTGAAATTACAACCCTCGACTTGGCCGCCCACTCCGGAGGCGGGCTGCGGGATACGACGAGGATTGCGGCGAGTTCTCCTGAGATGTGGCGGGATATCTTCCTCTGGAATCGCGAGAACGTGGTGCACTTCATCGATGCCTATCAGGAATCGCTCCAGGAGTTCCGGCGCTTAGTTCATGCGGGTGACGGGGCCGGGATCGAAAAGGCGCTTGAGCGTGCCAAATCCGAGCGCGAGAAATTGAACGTTCGTCCTTCTGTACCGGTGTAACTGAACCATGGCTTCATTGACGATCACCCCAGGCCGCGCGCTCACAGGGACCATTACGGTGCCCGGGGATAAGTCTGTGACGCATCGCGCGATCATCCTCACGTCATTGGCGGAGGGCGAAAGCCGATTGTCCAGCTACTGTCGCGGGGAAGACTGCTTAAACACAATGCGTGCATTTCAGGCACTCGGCATTCACATTGATGAACAGCCGGACGTGCTGTGCGTACATGGAAAAGGGATGTGGGGTTTGCGGGAAGCCGATGCCCCGATCGATTGCGGCAATTCCGGGACCGGGACCCGTTTATTGACCGGGCTGTTGGCCGGTCAGGATTTCTTCACGATTTTGACCGGAGACGAGTCGATTCGTCGGAGGCCGATGGGGCGTGTGGTGAAGCCCCTGCGGGAGATGGGCGCGGTGATTGCCGGGCGTAAAGGCGGCGAACTGGCTCCGCTGGCCATTACCGGCACGCGGTTGCACGGGATTGATTACACCTCGCCGGTGGCCAGTGCGCAGATCAAGTCGTCGCTGCTGTTTGCAGGGCTCTTCGCCGAAGGCACTATGCGGTTTCGCGAACCGCGCCTGTCCCGCGATCATACGGAGCGGATGTTCCAGTCGTTCGGGATTCCGTTGCGGCAGGATGCCGGGACCTTGGTGCTGCAAGGGCGGCCATCGTCCGGCTGGACCGGCCGCGCGATCGTGATCCCCGGAGATTTTTCCGCTGCGGCATTCTTTCTGGTCGGAGCGAGCATTATTCCAGGTTCTGACGTGACGATTCAGAATGTCGGGATCAATCCGACCAGAACAGGACTGATTGATGTATTGACGGCCATGGGAGCCAAGATCGACGTGCTCAATCGGCGCGATCAAGCCGGTGAACCGGTGGCGGATCTTCGTGTCAGGTCGGCGACGTTGAAGGGTGTGGCGGTTGGTCCTGAACTCATCCCGCAGACGATCGACGAATTCCCGATCCTCTGTGTGGCAGCGGCGGTTGCGGAAGGTGAGACGACGATCTCCGGCGCCGAAGAGCTCCGTGTGAAGGAAAGCGACCGTATTGCCACGATGAGTGCCGAGCTGAAAGCCATGGGAGCTCAGATCACAGAACAGCCTGACGGTATGGTGATCCGAGGGCTGGGACAGGCGGGAAAGAATGGCCGGTTGGTCGGCACGATGAAGGGGCAAGGCCATGGCGACCATCGCGTGGCGATGTCGCTGGCCATCGGTGGGTTAACGGCGAGTACTCCCACAGCAGTTGCGGATACGGGCTGCGTGGATACCTCGTTCCCGAATTTCGAGCGCACCCTGGCGAGCTTGTTGACGGCATAGGCCCGGGGGCTATAATACGGCTCTTTTTGCTTGAGGAGGCAGGTAGCGGCAGTGATCATCGCGATTGATGGACCAGCCGGCGTGGGGAAAAGTACGGTTGCTCGACAGCTGGCGGCGAGGCTGGGCTATCTCTATCTTGATACGGGAGCGCTCTATCGGGCGGTGGCCTGGAAGACGCTGCGGAGCGGAATCGATCCGTCGCATCAGGAGCAGGTGACGGCCCTGCTTCCATCCCTCTCGATTCAGATGTTGTTTCAAAACGGTGCGATGCTGGTATTGGTCAACGATGTGGATGTCACGAATGAATTGCGTACGCCCGACGTGACGGCAGCGGCCTCTATCGTCTCGGCGATCCCTGCCGTCCGCGAATGGCTCTTGCCGGTGCAACGCCAAATCGGGCAGCGCGGCTCGGTCGTGGCTGAAGGCCGTGACATCGGGACCAAAGTGTTTCCCTCAGCGCCGGTGAAATTCTTTCTTGAGGCAGACGCGACCGTGCGGGCCGAGCGTCGCCATCGCGAGCTGGTGGCTGCCGGCCATGGCGGGCCGATGGAGAAGACCTATCAGGATTTGTCCGGTCGCGACGAACGGGATCGAACGCGCGCGGTCGCGCCGCTCGTGCCCGCAGCCGATGCGCGATTGATCGATACCTCGTCGTTGCGGATTGAAGATGTGGTGGAGCAGATGCTGGCGGTGGTTGCGGCGGTCTCGTGAGCGGGTTGGTCTACGGGATCCTCTGGGTCTTGGTGCGAGTCTCCGCAGCGGTCTTGTTTCGGTACAAAGTGGAAGGGACGTTGCCGCGGACCGGCGGAATACTCATTGCGGCCAATCACGCCAGTTACGTCGATATTCCGCTTCTGGGTTGCGGGATGAAGCGGCGGGCCTGGTATCTCGGACGCAACGACTTGTTTCCTGTGCCGGTGCTTAACGGGATTTTGCAGCGGCTTGGCTGGATCCCGCTCCGACCGGGCCGGTTAGACCGGGAGGCATTCGGGAAAGCGATCAGCCTGATTCAGGCCGGTAAGGTCGTGGTGATCTTTCCGGAAGGCGGACGCAGTCACGATGGCCATTTGCGGCAGCCGAAATCAGGCATTGGGGTGATCGTTTCGCAGACCGGTTGTCCGGTGGTGCCAGCCTATTTGAAAGGGACATTCGACGTCTTGCCGACCGGTGCCAGGTGGCCAAGGTTTCGGCAGGTGACGGTGAAGCTGGGAGACCCGCTGACTTTCGAGAGCGGGCATCCCAAAGAACACGATAAGGGAGATGCCAAGCGATTTTACCAACAGGTCAGCCGCACGGTGATCACGCATATCGCCGCCCTCGGAAATGTTCCTCCTCCCATGGTGGGACATGAAGGCGAGCGAGTGTCACCGGAGCCGCCGACTACCGGAGCTCGCAACGCTGAGTGAGCCCGGTTTCTTCACCATCAGCACCCGGCCCATGCCGGAGGATTAGGATCTGTCCATGAGTACCGCATCAACAGGGAATGAACCGAAGTTAGACCGCGCCGCGTTGGCCGCCCTCTATGAGGAGACCTTCCGTAATCTTGAGGAGGGCACGATCACCGAAGGCCGCGTAGTGGCATTGACGAAGGATAAAGTCGTCGTCGATATCGGCTACAAGTCCGAGGGCATGATCCCGAGCGATCAATTCTCGCCGGATGATCTCCAGGCCCTCAAGGTGGGCGACAGCCTCCAGGTCTACATCGAAGAATGTGAAGATGACGACGGCAACTTGGTTCTTTCCAAAGAAAAAGCCGACAAGATGAAGATCTGGGAAGAGCTCGAAAAGCTCTTCAATGAGGAAAAGAGCATCGACGGGAAAATCATTTCGCGGATCAAGGGCGGCATGATGGTCGATATCGGCGTCAAAGCGTTTTTGCCGGGCTCCCAGATCGACCTGCACCCCGTGCGCGATTTGGACGGTCTCGTCGGCAAGACCTTCCCGCTGAAGATCATCAAGATCAACCATCGGCGAGGCAATGTGGTGGTGTCCCGTCGTGTCCTTCTTGAGGAGACTCGCGATACGAAGCGGAAGACCACGCTCGCCAATCTCAAAGAAGGCCAGCTGATTCAGGGTATGGTCAAGAACATCACCGATTACGGGGCGTTTATCGACCTCGGCGGAATCGACGGCTTGCTCCATATCACGGATATGTCGTGGGGTCGTGTCGGCCATCCGTCGGAAATGTTCACCGTCGGCGATCGTGTGGAAGTCAACGTGTTGAAATACGATCGGGAGACCGGCCGTATCTCGCTCGGACTGAAGCAGAAGTCCGCCGATCCCTGGACCAATGTGGCCGGGAAGTATCCGATCGGCACGCGGGTGCGCGGGCGGGTAGTGAGCTTGACGGATTATGGAGCATTCATCGAGCTCGAGCCGGGCGTTGAAGGATTGGTCCATGTCTCGGAAATGTCATGGACTCATGAAGTGCGTCATCCTTCGCGTGTCGTGACCGTGGGCGATCAGGTGGAAGCTGCCGTGTTGAACGTGGATCCCGCCAGCCGGAAGATTTCGCTGGGCATGAAGCAGACCGCGCCCAATCCCTGGGACATGATCGAGAGCAAGTATCCGATCGGGACGAAGATCGAAGGGAAAGTGAAGAGCTTGACCGATTTCGGGGCCTTCATTGGACTGGAAGAGGGCATCGATGGTTTGATTCACATCTCCGATATGTCGTGGACCAAGCACATCAAGCATCCGTCAGAGCTGTTCAAGAAGGCGCAGAAGGTCGACGCGGTCGTGTTGCGGATCGACAAAGAAAAGGAACGGCTGTCACTCGGGTTCAAGCAGCTCTCACGCGATCCGTGGGATGATGAAATTCCGGCGCGCTACCATGTCGGCGATTCGGTCACTGGGAAGGTCAGCAAGGTGGCCGACTTTGGGATCTTCATCGAGCTGGAAGGCGGCGTCGAAGGGTTGATTCACATCAGCGAAGCCGGACTGGACGGTGCGGCGAAGCTCGAAGAGAAGTTCAAGCTGTTAGATGACGTGGCCGCGAAGATTATCAAGGTCGATCGTGAAGAGCGGAAGATTGCGCTCAGCTTGCGCGAACATCAATCCGACTCCGATCGCCGACAGGTCGATGAATATCATTCAACGCAAGGCGCGCTCGATCAAAGCCTCGGACGAGCCGCGAAGCAGAGCCGTAAAAAGTCGCAGGCGGAAGACTAATGCGAGGCCAACGGTTGTCTGACACAAACATGAGTCATCATGGCTGACGACCAACCAACAGAACGCAGCCCCAAACGCTCTCTGCTGCGCAAGTTTCTTTGGGTCGTGGGGGGTGGTTTGGGGTTGCTGTTCCTGGTCAATGTATTGTTGCCCGATCTTGATCTCTCGGGCGAGGATCGCATTGCGCTGATCCGCATCGAGGGCGTCATTCTTGACGCCCAGGAAACGCTCGGCGAGCTGAAGAAATTCAGTGAGAATCCCTCCGTCAAGGCGATCGTGCTTCGAATCGATAGCCCGGGCGGAGGGGTGGTCCCCTCGCAAGAGATTTACGACGCGGTGCGCCGGGTGCGGACCAAGAGCAACAAAGCCGTGATTGCGTCGATGGGAAGCGTGGCGGCGTCGGGCGGCTACTATATTGCCGCCGCGACCGACCGTATCGTGGCGAACCCCGGAACCCTGACCGGAAGTATCGGGGTAATCATGGAGATGGCCAATGTCGAGGGCCTTCTCCAGAAGATCGGCGTCGAAGGCGTGGTTGTGAAAAGCGGGAAGTACAAAGACGTCGGCTCTCCGCTGAGAAAGATGAGCGAGGAAGAGCGGGGGTTGCTGCAAACCGTTATGGACGATGTCCATAAGCAGTTCATTGAAGCCGTCGCCGAAGGCCGCTCGCTCGAGGTGACCGAGGTTCAGGCGTTGGCCGATGGCCGGATTTTTACCGGGCGCCAGGCGAAAGCCGCGAAGCTGGTCGATGAGCTTGGTAACCTGGATGATGCGATTCAGTTGGCGGCCGATGTCGTGGGAATCGAAGGTGAGCCGAAGGTCATTGAGCAGCGCCGTCGGTTTTCGATTCGCGAGCTGCTGGAGTCGAAGCTCTCGTCGGTCTTGCCTAAATTCGATTTCCATTCAGGGGTGAATCTGAAATATCTCATGGCCTATTAATCGCGCGGCAATGGCGTGCAAGGGCACTTGTCCATCAACGGTGCGAAGGGAGGACGGACATGACGAAAGCGCAGATCATCGAGCAGATGTCGGAGAAAGTCACCACGTTGACTAAGCGGCAGGCCGAAGTCGTCGTGAATACCATTTTTGATTGTATTCGAGACTCTCTGAAGAACGGGGATAAGACCGAGATCCGCGGGTTCGGAAGTTTCCGGTTGCGTGCGCGGCGGATGAAAGAAGGGCGCAATCCGAAGACCGGTGCGACTGTCGCGGTGCCGGCGAAACGCGTCCCGTTTTTTAAGGCCGGCAAAGAACTCAAAGAGTTACTGAACCAATAGCGAGCGAGAAGGAGTTCCCATGTCATCCTCAGATTCTCTTGAGTCTGCCGGCGCCGAGATTCGCTGGACCGATGGTGCGTTGCAGCGCATGGAACGTGCTCCGGTCTTCCTTCGCGGCATGGTCCGGCGACTGGCTGAAAAGAAAGCGCGGGAACTCGGTTACGAGGAGATCGACGAAGTTAAGCTGGACCAGTTCAAGGGCCAGATGATGGGGTCGATGGGGGGCGCGACCGGTATGGCGTCGGCGGCGGAGGCCATGGAGAAAGGGCAGTTGCCCTGGACCGCTGCTGCCAAAGCACGGCTCGATGCCGTTCCCGAGTTCATGCGCGGGATGATCAAGCAGATTGCGGAAGAGATGGCTCGCGAAGGCGGGCATATGGAAGTCAATATCGATTTACTCGATCGGGTCGAATCGATGGCCGATGCCCGTGAGCGCGAGTTGCCCCCGCTCACGTGGAGCGAGGGTGCGTTGGCGCTCCTGCAACAGAAGATCAAAGACTCGCCGCCGATCGCGCTGGAATTTGTCAGTGACATGATCCGACACGACACGGAAGAGGTGGCCCGGGAAAAAGGGTTCACGACCATCGATGAGACGAATGTCGTGCAATTGTGGGAGGCGCCCCAGCAGAAGGTGGCCTGGTCGGATGAAGCCTGGAAGCGACTCCAGACCTCGCCTGATTTCGTCAGGAGCGGTATCCGAAAGGCGGCGGAACGGCGTGCGAGGAAGCTGGGCTTGTCCGAGATCGACTCGGACTCCCTGACGACGTTTCGCAATCAGGCGATGATGAAAGCGGTGAAACGTATTCGATCGTTCGGCTATAACGAGCTGACGTTTGACGCGTTTGATACGGCGCTAACCAAGACGAAGCGGCTTCAGGGGAACGATCAAGCTGAAAAGCGTTTACAGGAAATCCGTGGGCATTTTTCCGATCCCAACGCGAAAAAGCCCGAGGGGGGGACGCTTGGGGCCGATCTCATGGGTCGATTCCGCCGGTATCTCAAGGGCGAAGGGGCGCTCTAGCGCTCCTGTAGCCTTCATCAACCTTCACCGTACTCCTGTGCTAGTCATACACATACAGCACTACTGACTTTTGTGTCAGCGAGCAACGGCACTGCGTCTGATAAGTGAGAATCCCCGGAATCGCGTGAGCAATTCCGGAGGGAGAAGTCTCTTGGCTAGATCGCGCCGACCGCTTGCGGCCAGAATTTATGGCGGATCTGCGGAAGCGGTTCGTTGTCGAGATTGGGAATATCGTACAGACACCGATCGATCGTTGCCACTTCATCTTCTGTCAAATCGAGCGCGACCTTCTTCTTCCAGAACTGATCGAGGGTGAAGTAGTCCGCCGATTGCGGTTTCTCCGCCAGTAACGTCTTCATTTTCTGGAAGCCCTCGGTATCGACGCCACCGATGCGGCCTTTGTTTCGGTCGTGACACCAGCTCAGGACCTCCGCGATCCCGTACATGGTGATGTCCACTTTCACATGTTTGCTCATTGCGTCCTCCTCAAAGTGAGCCTCATTCTAGCGCAAGTCTCGTGACATCAACAAGGCTGATTTTTACCCCAAAAGAAGAAATCAGGTTGATTGCATGGTGAAACAAGCCCTCTGTATACTCCGGCGGGACCACGCGTGCGTTGCATAGGGCAATAGGGCGTGAATCAATAGGCCGATAGGCCTATATCTTGCGAAGAGGGAAGTTGTGAAGCTTGTCTCGCCTCGTGCCGCTCATCGAGCGGTTGACGCCATGAAAGTCGCCCTGTGCTGGCTCTTGGCTATCGGGATGTGGTCCTGCACCAAGGCCGATCCATACCACCCGCCCGATCTGTTTTACTACTACGCGAGCTACAAAGTCGGGAAGAACCCCACGACGATTACGACTGGCGATTTCAATCACGATACGTTTACGGATCTCATCACAACCAATATTTCCAGTAACACCCTCTCGATCCTGCTGGGCAATGGTGATGGTAGCTTTAGAGACCAAACTCAAATCAAAGTGTGTGTCGAGCCACGGACTTTGGTTATGGCGGACTTTAACCACGACACCCATGCGGACATCGTGCTGGCCTGCTCGGGAGGTGATGAAGTCGCGTTCCTGATGGGTCGAGGAAACGGCAAGTTTGAAGAGGGACCACACTACCCTGTCCATCGAACGCCAGTGGCCCTGGCCACCGAGGATCTGAATGGTGACGGTCACCCCGATGTCGTTGTTGCGCTGCGAAACGATAAGATCCAAATATTTCTTGGAACCGGAACCCCAGAGTTTCACCATGGGGCGCAATATACCTATGGTGATACCCCCACGTCTGTGGCACTGTCGGACCTCAATGGCGATGGGAAGATCGACATGGTCGTCACCAACGGCGGACCCATGTCCAATGCCGTCTCGATCTGGCTGGGCAACGGAGACGGGACGTTTCGCGACCCTAAAGACTATCGGACCGGCAAACGTCCGCTCTCCGCGACGTTTGCCGACTTTAATAACGATCGCCACCGCGACCTGCTCGTGATCAATGGAGAGCGAGATAGCTTCACGACATACCTCGGCAATGGCACTGGCACATTTTTGCCGGGCAAGGATTCAGGTGCCGATGCCGGTCCTATCGCAGGTGTTACTCGTGATTTCGATGGCGACCGGATCCTCGATGTCGCCATTGCAAATTTGCAATCCAACGATCTGTCGATCCTCTTCGGTAACGGTGACGGAACCTTTCACTATCCACCCAGGAACTATCCTACAAAGGCGGGCCCGTTTGCACTGGCGACATTCTGGGTAACCACCAATGCCGTCGAAGAGCCGGGATTGGTAACGGCCGACAATGGAAATGGGACGGTTTCAATTTTTCTTCATCGTGGACTGAAAGCGGTAAAGCCAGCGCCAATTGCTTCAAATGAGCATTGACTCCTCTGCGAGACACGCAATGCCGGCACTTCTTGACAGGTCTTGGACCCTCCGTTAGAGTGGCCGACAGGTGTGAGTCCGTGACACATTGTTGTCCGTGTGAGTGTAATGCCCCTGAGAACATTTACCTGGTGGTTTGCAATGGGTTCAGTCCTGACCCTTGCTGTCCTCATGGTGCAGGGGGGAATACGCGATCTATTGGAAGGTACCCAGCCTGCTTCAGGCGCCACCGCGGTAGTCTCCTTCGGCACAACCATTCTTGGTGGAGGCCTTCTGGCCGGATGCTTAGCGGTTGTTCTCAATCGAATTCGGTAATGATCCTATAGACGCGATGGTATGCGTTGCTTGAAATGCAAAGGGTTTATGATGGTCGAGCGTCACTATACGCTCATGAATCGGCGGCTCTTTGCGCGCTGTCTGAACTGCGGATTCTGGATTGATCTCGCGGATGTCCTGCGGTTCTTTCATAAGGTGATTGATAGCGGTGTTCGTGGCGGGAAAGTGCGGGAATCCTACCCGCTGTAATGTGTCCCTGTAGCTCACCGTCCGGGTAAGGAGCACCTCATTGGTTAAGTCATTTGTCCTCACGTCAACGGTTCTGGCTGCGGTATTGGGGACCTTGGTCTTGGGAAGTCCTCTCGACGCCCAGGCCGAGTATAGCCATAAACATAAGCGCCAGGTCCGAGCTGTGAGTACAACGGGCGACCGCCTTCCTTGGCGAGTGGCTCCCGCTCATAGCATTTTCATGAAAGAGCTTCGATCCGGCCGTGTGCTCTACCAGCATGAATCTCTCAAGCGACTCTCGCCTGCAAGTCTCACGAAAATCATGTCTGCGCTGGTGATTTTGGAAAAGGGGAAGCTGGATGATCAGGCGACCATCAGCCGCAATGCCGCGCGGGCGCCCAAAACGCATCTTCGGCTCCGTCCAGGTGAAGTGTTCAAACTCGAGGACTTGCTCAAAGCGATGCTGATCGTGTCGGCCAATGACGCCTGTCTGGCCGCGGTGGAACATGTCGGCGGCGATGAAGAGCAGTTTGTCATGCTCATGAACGCGAAAGCTGCCGCACTCGGGTTGACCGATACCCACTTCAGCAACGGCTGTGGATTCGATGGTCCTGAGCACTATTCAACGGCCGAGGATCTGGCGAAGCTCAGTGAGGTCGCGCTACAGAATCCGATCTTCCGTGCGCTCGTGCGCGAGGAACGTGAGATTATCACCCCGATTAGTGGTCACCGTGCGTATGTTTTGCACAGCACCAATCGGCTGTTGGGACGCATCCCCGGCGTGGAAGGCGTCAAAACCGGGTTCACCTCAAAAGCGGGCCGATGCCTCATTGCGAAAGTTTCACAGAACGGCAGCGATTTGTTGGTCGTGATCTTAAACTCCAATCGTCGCTGGAACACCGCCGTGAGTCTCATTGATTTCGGGCTGAAATCTACTGCAACGATGCAATAAGTCCATCTTCATCTCATCCCAGTCTGCAGGGTTTAATCAGCGCACAACCATTCGAATATCGCCAGCCCCGTTTTTCATACGGATGGTTTTTCGGCAGACGTGATGGGTGTCGCGAAGCCCTCTTATCTACTGGGCATCCAGGTATCATGGGATTCTCCACAAATCAGTCGGTGTCAGTGACCTTCGATTTGGGTTTGATTGGTATTGTCCCGTTAGGATCTCAGGGTCCTATTGAGATTCGTGCAGCAGCTGGGCTGGGAGCCCTGCTGCTGCAACGTATAAGAGGAGAAAATAGTCGCTTGGTGATAAACGCGGGAGAGGTATTAGTTACACAACAGAGAGCTAGTGTCCTGTCTCTGAAGTCCGTGGAATAAGTTGTGCCTCGCTGGTGTCCTCAGGTATCGAAGGGAGGACGCCCTGCGAACGGGACGACCGACAGCTCCGCTGACCTTGACGACAACTGAACGAGAGACCTTGCAGCA